>NZ_JAUBRB010000032.1:0-76629 GCF_036701585.1 Microcoleus sp. POL10_C6
GGCTCAGTTGTCCCATCCTGTACCAGTATTGCGCGCCAGAGAGATCGATCGCTGGGCAAGTTCAAAAGATTATGAATATTTGCTTGCAGGAAATCGATCTGTGTGGTATGATGGTGAAACCAAAAAGGGCGGGTGGCGAAATTGGTAGACGCATCAGACTCAAAATCTGACACCGAAAGGTATGAGAGTTCGATTCTCTCCCCGCCCACTACTAAAAAGCTAGTGATGTCTTAATAAAGAACTGTGTGCTAGGTAGCCCAGTAGCTCCACTTGCATATCTCATCACTTGAGCTCGCCCTTGCTGGTGGCTGGCGTTGCTAGCCGACAATTTTCCCAAATCCAGTTGAAATAACTGATTAGCAACCGCACTATTACTTTCGTCTGCTTTTTTATGTAAGAAAAACAGAAAAAGATGAGTAATCAGGCAAGCAATATACCTTCTTTGGACTTAGCTATCGTTCCAGGCACAGTTTATATCCAAGATTGTGTCTCGAATCAGTTAAGTAAACTGTATACTCTTGATTTAGGCACAGGTAAAGCAACATTCATCGGTGAGCTCATTACAGAAGTGTATGATATTGCCTTTGTTGATTCACAACTCTATGGCATTGAGCAAGAAGGCGACACAACGCAGCTCGTAAAAATTGACATCAAAACGGGCAATACTATTGTCATTGGGGATACGGGCTTTGCTACAGCCGGCTTGGCTTATAATCCCCAACGTCAAACCCTTTATGCCAGCACAGCTAAACAACTGATTGCCCTGGATCTCAAAACAGGAAAAGGTACACCAGTAGCTACCGTAGCTAATAAAGACTACAACTGTGGCGAAATTGCCTTTGATAGCAATGGCATAGCATATATCACATTAATTGGTTACGAAAAGAAGAAATTACTTGCTAGATGCAATCTAGCTACTAGCGAAGTTAAAACTATTGGTGATACCGGATTTCCTGGTATTGGCAGTATGGAATTTGTTGGCAATGTCCTTTATGGCGTTACCGGCAGATTTTTTAATTTGGGAAAAGACGGCCAATTAATCCGCATTAATACCGAGACAGGTAAAGGCACATTAGTGGCTCAAACCAAGCCTAGCGGTCGTTGGGCAGGAATTGCGGTTTATCAACCAGCACCAGAAGCGATCGCAACCATCACTCCAAAAGTTAACACTGAAGCTACACAAGCGGCACAAACAACTACTACAACTAGGGAGGCAACTATGAAACTGTTAACAATTGATACCAAAGAAAACTGTTACGTTATCAATACCGATCAGATGAATAACTTGCAACAAAATGTTGCTAAGTCTCTGACATTAAACAAAGGAACTTTTGACATCCAAATTACCAGTGGTACTTACAGTTATAGTGCCAACAATACCGTTGGTGAGCCTTTTGTTTTTCTCTGGATTTATGGACTTGATGGCAGTACCTTTATCAACACAAAGACAGGTGTTGAGACAGGTGGAACTTGGGCAACTTTAAACGGCTATAACGACAAATTGCAGTTTGAGATCAAAGAAAAAGCTGTAGTCTGTGCTTTATTCTTTGATACCTATAGTGATGATAATGAAGGCCAAGTAACTGTTTCAATCACTGGCAATCAACAGAATCCCCAAACTTTAACCGTTGATAGCGAGACGAACTGCTATCCGCTTGATGGCAATTATCTCTCAACTCTTAAAAAAGCCAATGCTAATTCTATCGAGTTAGCCCCAGGGAACTATCGCGTCAAAATTCGGGAAAGCAATGCCACTTATGGAGCAGAAGCCAAAAATTTCCAATTAGAACCTTGGGCGTTACTGTTGATTCAAGGGGGAAAATTTATCTCCAAGTTGACAGGAATTGAACTTAGCGAAAGTTGGTGTTCCTTAAATGGCTTCAAAGATGAAGTTATTTTTGAAGTCAAACAAAAAACCACCCTCTCCGGCTTCTTTTTTGATACATACATAGAAGATAACGAAGGGCAAGTTGTTTTAGAAATCAATAACATCAGTGATCTAGAAGTAGCCCAAGAATATGCACAGTCATCAGTAAAGCCTGGTACGGGCAGCAGCGACAGCACTGTTAGTGGCAGCAGCGACAGCACTGTTAGTGTAGTGGGTGGTGGTAGCGCAACTAGCTCTGGTGGTAGCGCAACTAGCTCTGGTGGTACAACTAGCTCTAGTGGTGTATCAGTTACCACTGGTGGTACAACTAGCTCTGGTGGTATACCAGTTACCACTGGTGGTACAACTAGCTCGGGGACTGAAAATATCAATATTGGCAGTGGATTTAACTTCACTTTTGACCAAGATCAGATGGAACAAATGTGGCAGCAAATGGCAGCCCAAATCAATACTTCCATCACAGTAACAGGTGACCCGAACGAGAAAAAAGAAGCTTATTGGGACAATTTGGAAAAATGGCTGCTTAAAGGCTATCAAACTCAAGCTAAAGACTTAGCGATGAAGGTAGCACGGCTGGAGTTTATGCTTAAAACTCTTACCCAACAAATGGAAGTTAGTTTTAATCAGAATTTCCACAATTGGTCGGGATACTTCAACAAAAATCTCAACGACTTATTTATTTCCCGAATCCCCCGCATTGTTAGCGAGCAGGTGAATTTAAGAATCTCTGAACAAACCCAAGAGATTAAAAGCTTAGTGCTGCAACAAATGCAAACCGAACTCAATGAGCGTGTTGAGGCCGTCGTTAATCTCAAAGTGGCTAATCAGACTCAAGAAGTTAAGAACCTCGTAGTTCAGCAAATGCAAACTGAACTTGAGCAACGGATTGAGAATGTAGTTAACATCAAAGTTGCAAATCAGTCTACAGAGATTAATACCCAGGTAATTAATCAAATATCGACTGATATTGATGAGCGCATTAGTAACTCCGTTAATGTCCAAATCGCCAATCAATCTCAAGAGATCACTAATCAGGTAATTCAGCAACTCCAACATACTATTGATCAGCGTGTTGAGAATGTGGTGAGCATCAAGATTTCTGATCAAACCCAGAATGTGAAGAACCTGGTGATTCAGCAGATGCAAACTTACATCGATCAACGCATCGATAATGTCGTGAACCTGAAAGTGTCTAATCTATCTCAAGATATTAACACTCAAATTGTTCAGCAAATTCAACACGACATGGATCAGCGGATTAATGCGGTAGTTAATCTCAAAATTGCTGACCAAAGCCAAAACATTAAAAATCTGGTCATTCAGCAGATTGAATCTAACATTGATGCTCGCATCAATACGGCTGTTAATCAATCTAGCACTAGCAACGTGCAGTTAGTGACTAATAATATTGTCAACGATCTTGACAATCGCATTAATGTTAGCTTGGATAACAAGATTCTCAACTTCCGTAATGATGTCTCTACTATCGTCAAAAATGAGCTGAACCAAAACTTCACGCAGAACCTCAAAAATACGATTTTTGCAGATTTGAAACAGCAACAATTCTACCTGGATATGAACTTGATCAAGGCAGAAGTTGAGAACTTCTACTCTAATCTGGCACAGTTTGAGAATCAGTTCTATTTACGCATTGAACAAGGGGACACTCAACTGTATAACTGGACGCTGGAACAACTTATTGCTCTCCAAGGTTGCTTAACAGATCGTCAGGCGTTAGTCGATATGTTTGAATCTTTCGCCACTAAACTCAAAGACGAATTAGATAATGCTGAATGCGTTCGTCCCGATCGTTTTGGTTCTTGGGTAAGAACAGATATGCGGTCACAATTTCAACCTACCCAACCTCCGCAATTACCACAACGTTAATCAGTAGGTAGACATATATATTGGGTGTCCGAAGAAAGGAACGAAGCAATCCCAAACCGCAAGCGAATTGCTTCTTTCCTCTATTCGGACATGATGGTATTGATTTATGTTCACCGCCCACTGCTAAAAAAGCTTAATAAACCTAGGGTTCCAGGTAGGCCACCGGGAACCCTAATTTATATGGCATCGGGAATCGGGCATAGGGAATTGCGAATTGGTAACTAATGACAACAGTCAACAGTTAACAGTCAACAGTCAACAGTCAACAGTCAACAGTCAACATTCAACAGATTTTATGGGTGAAATCGCCGCTTTAGGCGCTGCATTTGTCTGGGCTCTATCTTCCACCATCTGGCAGCGAGTGGGACAGCAAATCCCCGCAGTCGTGCTAAATTTGCTCAAAGGCGCGATCGCCCTTTTCATGATCCTTGCCACTGTACTAATTTTAGGAAAATCTTTACCCGCAATCAACCCTAATATTTTAGCAATGCTGCTGATTAGCGGCGGCCTAGGAATTGGCATCGGAGACACCGCTTTCTTTATCGTCTTAAAATATTTAGGGGCGAGGCGAACGCTACTTTTAGAAACCCTATCTCCCCCTTTAACAGCTTTATTGGGCTTAATATTTTTGCAAGAAAAGTTATCGCCCATTGCTTGTACTGGCATTCTTTTAACAATCTGTGGCGTAGCTTGGGTAATTGCCGAACGAACAGCCGAAACAACCTTATCATCAAAACATCTTTGGCAGGGATTAGGTATTAGTTTATTAGGACAAACAACCCACGCCGTTGGAGCAATTTTATCCCGCGCTGCCTTCACTCAAATAGATATTGATCCCCTGTGGACAGCCGCCTTGCGTTTGAGCGGTGGTATGGCAGTCATGTTGTGCTTTTTTAAGCCAACAAACCTTGACAGTTTCAAACAATTAAAATCCTCACAAATATTAGGTGCCATAATTCTGGCAGCTTTTTTAGGAACCTATCTCGGAATTTTCCTGCAACAGACTTCGCTGAAATATGCACCCGCAGCAATCGCTCAAACACTCAGTTCTACCAGTCCCCTGTTTATACTGCCTTTAGCCGTGCTGGCGGGCGAAAAAGTCAGCATTCGGGCTGTTTTGGGGGTAGTTGGCGCGATCGGCGGAATCGCCTTATTATTAGGTTTGAAGTGATGAGATGTGAGACATAAGTGTTGGGGCTTGCTAAAAAATAAAAAAATAGGCGGTTTCGTACTTACTGTCCTTAAATATTAGTTTAAGTATCCAAAAACGGGTCTTCCATACTTAGTATGCTCAAATATAGCAATCCTTGTAGGATTGGTGAATAAGATTTAAAGTAAACGCTCTTAACGCAGACCAAGAGAATAGAAAATAAAAAAAGTTCGCAAGTGAGAATTTAAGGCTTGACAAATGTGCCGATCGCCATTGTATACTGGCATCGCAATGCTAACCTTCGGCTGGTTGTCTGTCGGCATGGGTTGCTCTGTTTTATTTTACGATCAACTAATCAGGAATTTTAGACAAAGTGATCGATCGCGCCAACCACGACTTCTTGAAGCTGCTACCGCCGGATGCTAAAGTCATTGTTGAAATTGGCTGCGGTACGGGATCGACGGGCGAACAGTACAAGCTGATCAATCCCCATTGTCAGTATATTGGCATTGAATGCGATCGAGAAAAAGCTAAAATAGCAGTCGATCGGCTAAACTGGGTGACGGTGGCCGATATTGAAGAAATTGCTCTCGAAAGTCTCGACATCGCCCCAGGAACCGTCGATTGTTTGGTTTTTGGCGACTTGCTACCCTACCTCAAAAACCCTTGGGAAGTCCTCAAGCAGTACAGTAGTTTGCTGAATCCAGAGGGGCAAATTCTCGCCAGAATCCCTAATGTTCAATACTGGCGGCGAATTGTCAATCTGTTGCGGGGACAGTGGGAGAATCCCGACAACAAGATGCAGCACTGGTTTACCCTAGAAAGTATTAAATCACTATTTGCTCAAGCGGGATTGCAGGTTTATGAATTTCAAGGGAAGGGACACAAAACCGAAAATTTTGTCCACTTTCAAGAATTACTGCATCCAATGGTAAAGGCTTTAGAACTCACATCGAGCAGCTTTGCTACGGAAACTGGTGCTGAACATTATATCGTGCGATCGACCAAATCGACCGTACCTGCGCGCAGACTGCTGATTCAGACTATCATTATGGCTCCTACAGGGTGCGATCGTGTGCGAGTTTTGGAACCGGACAAATTTAGCGCTACAATTCCCGGTGTCCGCACCGTATCCGGCGTGAAAACAGCAGGATTAATTCCCCCCCTACCGGAAGAAGAAAAAGTCTTCATTTGGCAGCGGACAATTATGCAATATCCCGGCTATATTCCCCAACTCAAAGAACTGTTGCAACAAGGCTATTTAATAGTAGCTGAAATTGACGACAATCCCATCCGCCGCCGCGAATATGCAGATAATAATTACCTCAGCTATCGCGGCTGTCATTGCGTTCAAACTTCTACAGAACCCCTCGCAAAAATTTTGCGCCAATACAATCCAAATGTTGCTGTATTTCCCAATCAATTAGCTTATCTACCTCCGCCGCGAGTTTATCCCGCAGAAGATACAGTCACAATCTTTTTTGGTGCACTCAACCGCGAAAAAGATTGGCAGCCGATTATGGCAGCACTCAATCGAGTTTTAGTTGCCCACAAGCACCGGATTAGAGTTAAAGTAATCCACGACAGAAAATTTTTTGAATCCTTGAAAATACAGCAAAAAGAATTTGAACCGTTTTGCAGTTACGAACGGTATCAAGAAATCATGTACAGTTGCGATATAGCTTTGCTGCCGCTCGTTCCCAACCCCGTTAACGAAATGAAATCCGACTTAAAATTTATTGAATGTGCAGCGCGGGGAGTAGGGGTGCTGGCAAGTCCCACCGTGTACGAACATTCGATTGTCGAAGGTGAAACCGGATTGATTTATAGATATGAAAAAGAGTTTGAAACCAAACTAAATTCGCTGATTTCTGACACTTCTCGGCGCCGGAAAATAGCCGCGAATGCTTACGAATGGGTGCGGGACAACCGCTTGCTGTGCGGACACTACCGACAGCGGCGAGATTGGTACTTACAGATGCGGGACGAGTTGCCACGTTTAAATGCTGAGTTGCGCGATCGCCTGCCGGAGTTATTTGGTGACTAAATGCGGTAAGATTTATACGGGTTATTGTGCGATCGTTCTGTTTTATTGTTTAATTTCTAATAGTTACTCCACACCAATGCGAATTCTATTCACTATTGCTCACTTTTACAATCCCAGCGGCGACGGGAAACACGCTTCCCAACGAAATGATCCGCAACCACGACTAAATGCTTTAACCGCTTGCGTGACATCGCTGCAAGCTTTGTACGGCAAATCTCAGTCCATGATTGACATTAGCGAATGTGCAACTATCCCAGCCAATCAATCTCAACAGCACGAAATTGACATTGTTGTTTGCACTACTCAAGGTTATCATCTGTTGCCTCAACTGCCAGTGCAGCCCAGATGTTTTATGCACCATGCTACAAAATGCGAACCGCTGCTGTTGGGGTTTGAGTGTCAAGCAGTTTTGCGAGCGTGTCTTAACAAATACGATTATTTCTGTTATTTGGAAGATGATTTAGTGCTGCATGATCCGTGGTTTTTTAGTAAACTAAAGTGGTTTACGCATCACGGAGGAAATGGCAATTTGCTGCAACCTAATCGCTATGAAATATCGCCTAAAGGCGCGGTTTTTAAAGCATATGTTGATGGTGATTTAGCAGACTCAGCGACTTCTCCATTTCAAAATGTAGAGGAGCAGCGGCAGTTAATGGGAAAAATCATGGAACAAACAGTCGCTTTTGAGCGGGCGTTGAATCCTCATTCCGGCTGCTATTTTTTGAATGCGGAACAAATGGCACATTGGGCTAAGCAGTCTCATTTTTTGGATAGGGATACTAGCTTTATCGGCCCGCTGGAAAGTGCCGCGACTTTAGGAATTATGCGGACTTTTAGAGTTTACAAGTCAACTCCTGCTTATGCTAATTTTTTGGAGGTTCAACATTTTGGAACGAGTTTTCTGAACTTAATTGGTAATAAGGTGAGAGTGCCGGAAGCAGGATGAGTTAAGATATTCAGGTAAGCTGCAATACTTGAGAGGTAGCATGAGCCAGGCAACCGAAAAAATTGTCCTTCCCTCTCCTTTCCCCGACCACACTCAACTGCCAGAGGAAGACGGCACTTTTGTGAAGAATTTTCAGGAGCATCCCCAGAGCATTCTTTTGACTGATTCTATCGGGTCGGTATTGCAACGGCTTCATCCCGATGGGCAATATGCTATAGGGCAAGACTGCGGCATCTACTGGCGAGAAACTGACCCGCTTGAAAAGGGAGCAGAAGCTCCAGACTGGTTCTACGTGCCCAATGTGCCACCAACACTAGGAAATCAGATTCGTCGCTCTTACGTGCTGTGGCGGGAATTTATGGCTCCGATGATTGCTTTGGAGTTCGCATCAGGAGATGGTTCAGAAGAGCGGGACACCACCCCACTATCCTACTCGGAAGTTGGAGCGGCGCAAAGACCTGGGAAGTTTTGGGTATATGAGCGGATCATGCGGATTCCGTTTTATGGCATCTATGAAATCAATACTGGCAGGCTGGAGGTTTACAACCTGAACAATGGGTTTTACCAGCAGTTGCTGCCGAACTCGCGCGGTCATTATCCGATCGCGCCCATGGGCGTAGAATTAGGACTGTGGCAAGGCAGTTATCAAAACCAGACAATGCTGTGGCTGCGGTGGTGGGACAGCGAGGGCAATTTGCTGCTGACAGGTACAGAACGAGCTTCCTTAGCAGAGCAGGCTTTGAGTGCAGAAGCCCAAGCGCGGCGGGATGCCATCCCTCGGTTGTTGGCAATGGGATTGAATACAGAGCAAGTGGCAGAATCACTGAGTTTACCCGTAGAAGAAGTTAGGCAGCATTCACCATCTTGATATCGCTTTTTATTAATAAGAAGTCAAAACATCGCCGATTTTAACTGTGCCGCTATTGATAATTTTGGCTAAAACTCCAGTCTGTGCGTGACCGAATTCCTTTTGGAGTAAACTGAGTAGGGAAATATCTCGATCGCCTGTTTCTGGATTCACTTCTATATTGACACAGCGACCGATTCGTGCTGTAACTTCTATGCGCGCCGTGCCTAATTGAAACTGTTTTCCAATCAACTCAAATTCTGACCAAGCTGCCATACCTTCTAGCACAATGTTCGGACGAAATCGGCCCACGTCAATGTTTTGAACAGCAATTTCTGTTAATTGGTCTAATGTGGCTTGACTGAGTAAAGAGATGTGTACGGGTTCTCGATCGGGATAACGAGTTTCGCCGCTGCTGTCGCCGACTAAGTGCAAAGGTGCAAACTGCGGGTGTCTCGCTTCTTTTGTGGGTTCAATTGCCGCCAAATATTCTGTGAAAAAACTGCCGATGCGATCGCGCCCCGCTGCTGTGTTCGTTTCTGCCGATAACACTGCAACTCCTTCACGCTTGACTGTTAAAATCGTCGTTTCCGGTTGATAATCGCATTCTAAAGCTGCTAACAAAGGCCAATCATTTTGAACAGCAAAATGTTTTTTGCTCATCCAAGGCACATTTTGGGCTGGCATCTTTGCAGCTTCCCGATTATCTGCAAACATGAGGGCAAAAGCTCGATCGCCCTTAATTCCGTGCCCGGCTGTTAAAGCAAACTCCGACATTGCTTGGGGTGTCAGCCCTTTAATTGGATAAATAAATAACTGTTTTATTGTTGCTACTGTCATAATTTTTTTAGCTCTGCTTCAATTTAAACTGAACTCTTGTCCCCCCCTTACTAAGAGGGGCTAGGGGGGTCGAAGCTAATTCACAAACATTAATCAAATTGCTATAAAAACCAGATTAAGCTAGCAATTCATAGCGACGGATATCTGGAGGTCCAACGGCCAAACCGTCTAATTTCTGCACGGCGTCTTGAATGTGAGTTGAACCGAGATGTAGTTCGAGCAAATCTGCACTTTCCCACTCTTCAACGAAGGTAAAATCTGTGGGATCGGCTTGATTTTGCAGGAGTTCGTATTTGATACAGCCTTTTTCTTTGCGAGTGGGCTCCATAATGCTCAGCAGCAGAGATTTAAGTTCTGCTACTTTGTCAGGAAAGGCAGCGAGGCGGGCGACTACTCGCAAGGTTGTTTTGGACATAGGAGAAAAAAGTCACAGATAGGACGATCGAATTTACCGATTTTTATTTGGCAGACTCAGCAAAACACGATTTTACTTAAAATAACCTAAAGAGGTTGCTCGGTCAACGGCAGTACAATTAGTCCAGGACGCGCTCATCTCTCAGAAACCCGCTTTCTTCCCAAATTCTTGGTTACTAACCGCAGAGCGTCGTATAAACCGGGTTTCTTGATATATTTTGGCGAAGACCGGAGAAACTCAATCTTTGGGATAAAATCGCTTGTTTTCTGTAGAATATTCCCAGGCGAGATCCTCCGGGTCTTTTTCGCGGCTCCACTGAGCAAACTCCGGCTTAAGTTTCCACTTGCCGATCGTAGTTGCGTGGACTTTGAACCTGCGGGAGAGTTCCGTCTGGGTAAAAGAGATTTTGGGCTTTTGAGGAGTCTTGGTTTGAGCAAGGGGGAATAAATTTGGTTTTTTATCTTGTGCTTTTTCCCGATTTGTGGGAGGCTCTTGAACAGCTATTCCCGCATTAGCTGTTTCGCTTTGATTGACAGGTGGAGCTATTTGAAAATAATACAAAATTCCGCCTTGTTCCGTCACTTCAAAATCTGCGGCAAACTCAGAAGCTCGTTCGTCGAGATACTCTTGAACTTTTTCTCCGGGGAGTTTCGCATTCATCGCCAAATCCAAAGCCGTAACTCGCCCTTGATTTTCCTTGATCAACTTATAGAAAACCGAGTCTAAATGAGCGAGTTTATGTTTTTGCTGCTGGTGGTAGAGTTTGTAAGCCCAAGCAATGCCCGCTGTGGTGGCGATCGCCCAAAACATCCTTCCCGACTCGAAACTGGCAACCGCCGTCAAGGAAATAGGCAAAAGCAGGGTAAGATATCCCCAAATGCTTCCCTTCTTTAGGTTATTGCTGTTTTTGACCATAGTTCCTAAACAGGTACGTAGTTTAGCTTAGTAGAGCGTGTCTGAATGTCGCGAAAGTTTTTCGACAGTCGATATATCGGCTAATCGCTGACGCACTCTACGACAAAATCCCAGAATCTACTTTTTTTGCAACCGAGGGTTCATGTACTTTTTTCGCAAACAGATTGCCATCCTGCTGATAGTTGTTGCTTGCTGTACGCTGACGATTAGTTGCAGCGATAGCCGAGCTGTCCAGTGTACTAAATTTACTGAAATTGTCAACAAAGGCAACGCTCTCCTTGAGGTTGATAAAGACAGCAACGATGCTACAACGACCGACAATTTAGCTAAAAATTTGAACCTGATAGCGAATGAACTTGAGGATCTGCGAATAACAGATCCAACCCTCAAAGAAATTCAGCAGCCATCGGTTAAATCATTCCAGGAAATTAGTCAAGCACTCGGCGACATAAGCAAAAGTCTTCAGGCTGGAAATCTCGCTTCTACAAGTATAGAAGGTCGAGAGCAAATCCAAACCGCTCAAGCAGATATTATTAGAGCCGGCCAACAGGCGAATCAAGCAGCCGCAAATCAAGACGCTTTGACTAGCAAACTGATTAATTATTGTAAGGGCGATCGCTAAAGGCTAAGAGTTTTGAGTTTTGAGATGGCCACGCGAACCCCAACAAACCACGGGGGGTGAATGAATTTGAGGAATGCGTCGCCTTCACCTACTATCTACCCCTTTGCAATTACCCAATTTAGTGATGAATTTCTAGATTCAAAATATAGCGACCGAGTTGTACTTTCTCCGACCACAACTCGTATTCTAACCGCAAGTGATCCGGTTCCGGCTTTCCTGTCAGCGTCAAGTTGCGAGTGAAGTTGCGGAGTCGCAACTGTTCGGGAGTCGCCAGCGATTCGCCCTGAAGCCAATAACGGCTCAGGCCGTACATTCCTCGTTCCCAGCAGTGGCGGTAGCTGTATTTGCCGTTTCCTTGCATGGTCATAATGACTCGATAGGGCGAAACTTCTAGCCAGAGCAACCGGGGTTTTGTAGTTAGGGGCAAGATTGTAACTTGCTCCCCAGATGCGTCGGAACCGTCGGAAAATTCGCGATCGATTATTGCTGGTTCGTGTAACAACAAGTGAAAGCGATCCCGGTCTTTTTGATAAACCGTAGCAGCGGTTTCAACGACTGACCACAAAGGTAAATCTGTGGATACCAGCGATAAACTTACAGGCTTGCGGTGATGGGTCAGCATAAATAAAAGTTTAGGAGTTGTGGTGGATCGGGCAGTTTGAGATTTGAAATTGTAGGCTTGAGATTTTAGATTTTAGATTGGCTGGGTTCCAAATTCCGGAGCTTTTGCTTAAAAAAATGAAAAACCTACAACTCGCAATCGAAAATCTAAAATTGTTCAGTCAAAATTCAATCATCTGGTCGATAACTGATAGCAGGACATGAAATCTACGCAGATACACGGATAATATTTGTGAAATTAAGGTGAAATTAATGTGAAATCCGTGCCGTTGCGTCCGCACTCCTGTGTCTTCGAGAACTGACAGCGGAGTCTCCGGGCGAGTTTAATCAGCCTTTAAGTTAACCGGACACATTGGGGAAAAACCCGCAGCCCGTACAAAAGACGACTGACTTAGGACTGGGAAAAAGGTAGGATAGCTAACGCCATCCAATCCTAGTTTATCTCAATGCAAGCTGACATTATCACTACTACGCTTCTTGACAAAAGCCAAACTTTAAGCATTAAAAAACCGGCCTCGGGCTTGTCACTGGTGGGCAGGATTCGAGTTCCGGGCGATAAGTCGATTTCTCACCGAGCTTTGATGTTGGGTGCGCTCGCCCAAGGTGAAACTACTATTGAGGGACTACTCCTAGGGGAAGACCCCCGCAGCACGGCTAAATGTTTCTCGCTCCTGGGGGCCAAAGTTTCTGAACTCAACGCGGAACGGGTGACAGTCACGGGCGTCGGAATTGGCGAGTTAGAGGAGCCTGTAGAAGTCTTGGACGCTGGCAATTCCGGCACAACGATGCGGCTAATGTTGGGAATTTTAGCGTCTCATCCGGGGCGTTTTTTTGCGGTAACGGGTGACAGTTCTCTGCGATCGCGCCCCATGTCGCGCGTCATTAAACCGCTGCAACTTATGGGAGCGCAAATTTGGGGTCGAAAGAGCAATTCTTTAGCTCCCTTAGCGATACTAGGACAGCAGTTAAAACCGATTCACTACCATTCTCCGATCGCCTCGGCTCAAGTAAAATCTTGCATTTTGCTCGCTGGTTTGATGGCAAGCGGAGAAACTACAGTCACAGAACCCGCTCTGTCGCGGGATCACAGCGAACGGATGCTGCGAGCGTTTGGAGCCCAATTGAGCGTCGATCCAGAAACTTGCAGCGTGACAGTTACTGGGCCGACACAACTGCAAGGGCAGAATGTGATTGTACCGGGGGATATTAGTTCGGCGGCATTTTGGCTAGTTGCTGGGGCGATCGTCCCGGGTTCGGAACTCCTAGTCGAAAATGTCGGCGTCAACCCAACTCGTACAGGCATTTTGGAAGCTTTGGAAATGATGGGGGCCGATATTGAACTGCAAAATCAGCGAGAGGCCGCCGGAGAACCTGTAGCGGATATTTTGGTTCGCAGTTCCGGCCAATTGCGGGGATGCACCATTGCGGGCGACTTAATTCCCCGACTGATTGACGAAATCCCGATTTTGGCAGTAGCGGCGATCTTTGCGTCGGGTACTACAATAATTCGAGATGCGGCCGAGTTGCGAGTCAAAGAGAGCGATCGGCTGGCCGTGACTGCTGCCGAACTCAACCGCATGGGAGCCCAAATTTCCGAGTTACCCGACGGTTTAGAAATTACCGGGGGAACTCCTTTGATCGGTGCGGATGTTGACAGCTACACCGACCACAGAATAGCGATGAGTTTGGCGATCGCAGCCCTCAACGCCACAGGTACTACTAACATTCACCGGGCAGAAGCTGCTGCCATTTCCTACCCCGAATTTACCGCCACTTTGCAACAAGTTTGCCATCCAAATTAAGATTGGACATTGGGCATTGGGCATTGGGCATTGGTTGCTGGTTACTTGTTATCGGTTATTGGTATAGCCTCAAAAATAACAAATAACCACTAACTAATGACTAATGACTAATGACTTCCTCTAAGAATCTTTCCCTACAACTTGTTCTTTTAAAGAATCAATTTCCGTTAACAACTCTTGGCGATTAGAAGCCTTGAGCAGATACCGGTAAACAAACCAACCCGTATATCCCATGCCAATCAACTCAAAAATTGGAGCTACCAAAGGGACATCATTAAGAGCACCTAAAACTCCCAGCATTACCTTAATACTAATACCGCCTGCCAGAATTAAACCAACAGTTATGAGGGGCTTTTGGTAGTCAGCAAAAAAATTAGAGAGATAGGCTGGGAGTTCCGACAAAATTGTAATAACTTGGTCTTTAATATCTTGGAACTGGCTCGCCGTTGTTTCCGTGGTTGTCACTGTAGTCATTACCCCCGGTTTGTCCTCCACCAGGTCTACTGTGACGACTTCAGTAACTGTTTGTGTCTCGTCCGAAAAGTTAGCTTGTGTCATTGGATACTTCCTCCGTTGTCAGGTAAAATTGCAGGCTGTGAATTGCTGCCAGTATAATTCTCCGGCAATTAGCACAGCATTCGCGCTGCAGGGACTAATTGATGAGACTAAGGCAGAGCTTCACAAATTGCAAGCAAAAATAAGGATAAGACTTGATTGTAAACAATTCCCCTCGTTGCTAAATCGGTCTTTTGACTCATTTTTTCACTTGATCGAGGTCAATTTGATTCGGGCAAGGGCGTCCTTGTTCAAAATCGGTGATATTGCCGATCGTGGTTTCGGCGATATTTTTCAAAGCTTCCTCGGTGAAAAAAGCTTGGTGTCCGGTAATCAGGACGTTGGGGAAAGTCAGCAAACGCTGAAATACGTCGTCTTGAATGACGTGATTTGACAAATCCTCAAAAAACAGATCCGTCTCTTGTTCGTAAACATCTAAACCGAGGTAGCCAATTATACCAGACTTCAGTCCTTTGGTAACAGCTTTAGTGTCAATCAACTGACCGCGGCTGGTATTGATCAGCATCATCCCCGGTTTCATTTGCTTGATCGCCTCTGCACCGATTAAATGGTAAGTTTCCGGTATCAGCGGACAGTGGAGGCTGACAATATCAGAGGTGGCGAACAGTTCGGGGAGTGCGACGTATTCCATGCCTAGGGCGAGGCAATCCGGGTTTTGGTAAACATCGTATCCCAGCAGGTGACACCCGAATCCGTGCAGAATTTGGGCAGTAATTGCGCCAATTCTGCCTGTTCCGACGATTCCCACCGTTTTGCCGTGGAGATCAAAACCCAACAAGCCGTCTAGGGCGAAATTGCCTTCGCGGACGCGGTTGTAGGCCCGATGGATTCTGCGGTTGAGGGACAAAATCAGAGCGACTGCGTGTTCGGCCACTGCGTAGGGAGAATAAGCCGGAACTCGGAGGAGAGTTAGATTTAAATCCTTCGCTGCTGCTAAATCGACGTGATTGAATCCGGCGGATCTCAGGGCCAGCAAGCGAACGCCTTTTTCGGCAATGCTAAGCAGCGTTTTCGCGTCCAAGGAGTCGTTCACGAACGCGCAGACTGCCGGAAATCCAGCAGCCAAAACGCTGGTTTCCAGGTTCAGACGCGGTTCAAAAAAAACTAAATCGTGTTTGTCGCCGACATTCGCTGCTTCCAGAAATGTGCGATCGTAAGATTTGGTGCTGAATACGGCTACCTTCATGATTTTTGCCTGCAAACCCAGTAATAGTGGGAAATTCTTTCCCGATCAACTCTAAAGTTTACTAGAACGCCGTTGCCCCAAACAACCCACTTTCCATGAGACATATCGCTTGTGGTTAGTTATGACTACTTTATGTAATGACTAATAAACAATGGTTAATTACCAATCTGGCGGCAAATTGTAATATTCGAGAGTGGATTTGTCTGCCAGCAAATCTTGGGTTTTTCTGTCAATTTTAATCTCGCCATCCGCCAAAACTAAAGCCCTTTGAGTTGTTTTCCCGATCCAATTCAAATTGTGAGAAGCGATCAAAATTACCTCGATCGGCAATTGGGACAAAACTGACGCCAAGTGACGCCGCCACGAGGGATCTAGTCCATTAGTCGGCTCATCTAAGATTAAAATTGCCGGCTCTAATGCTAAAATTGCTGCCAAGGCTGCTAACCTTCTTTGACCTCCCGAAAGTTCGTGGGCAGAACGGTTGGCAAATTCTACTAAACCAAATTCGTGTAATAGCGCTAAAGCTCGATCGCGCGCAACTCCCGGCGGCACTCCGTAATTGCGCGGCCCGAACATGACATCCTCTAAAATAGTGGGCATAAATAGCTGGTCGTTAGCATCTTGAAAGCAAAATCCAATCTGCCTGCGTGCCTGCGATAAAGTCTTCGGTTCCAACTTTTTTCCCTGCACTCTAATCTCACCGGATTGAGGCACTTTTAAGCCGATCAAGTTTTCGAGCAAAGTGCTTTTACCAGCACCTGTCAGGCCGAGTAGGGCAACTCTTTCTCCCGGTTGCAAAGTAAAAGAAATTCCCCGCAATATTGGCTTTTGATCGTGATATCCGAATACTAAGTTTTCTACTTCGATTGTTGGCACGGATTTGAGTATAGTCAATTTTTATTTTCCTCGATTTTAGGATTAAGAGTATTTAACCGCAGAGAGCACAGAGGGCGCAGAGAGGGGAAGGGAGAAGGCAAAAGGTAGAGGCATGAATTAATCAATTACAAATTACCAATTGCCCCTTCTAAATTACCAGTTACCATAAGAAGCTATTGTTAATCCTGCTGCCATTAAAATTGCTACTGTCAGCCAGAGTCGCTCTTTTGGTGTTGATTTTGAGTCAGCAGGTAAAGCTCCTTGATACCCGCGAATTAGCATGGCTGCGTGTACTCTTTCTGCCCGATCGAGACTTCGCAAATAAAGCGCTCCGATCATGGAAGCACTGGCGTAACGCAGCCATCCTCCGGTACCGGACAAGCCCCGGAGTTGGGCAGATATTTTCATGCGGTTGACTTCGGCCAGCAGGATTTCTAAGTATTGTCCTGTTAAAAGTACAATCTCTTGCAAACCTGCTGGTAGGGGTAATCCTTTGAGGGCGATTCCGAAACTGTGGGGTGGCAAAGTTAGCAGGAAGCTGTTCATAATTAGCAGGCAAATTAGGGAACGCAGCAACAGAAAACTGGCGCGTTCCCAACCTTGGGGCAGCACTAATAAGGAGAGAAAAACCAATTCTGCTCCTAACAGTTGCGCTAGGGTTCGTACCGGAGCCCTGAGCCGAAATGACCACAAAAGTGCGATCGCCCCATAAATTCCCAGCCACAGCCAAGCGCCTGTCTTCAGAAAACCCATGCCAATCACAATTGTGAGAGACACTCGCAATCGAAAAGGTATGGAGAGTTTAGACATCTTTAGGTTTTACCACCAACTGAGCAATCCCAAAAGCCGCGCCGAAGCTGAAGGCAGATCCTAAAAGTCCAGCAATGCTAGTACCAATAGGCTGTTCTTCTAATCCTTTAACCGTGTAATCTGCTAAAGGAGTGGGATTTTCGATCGCCACAGCTTCTTGATCTTTAAAGCCGTATTTTTCGGCTACCGCTTCTAACCCGTCAGGCCAAGTTGAAGCAAACAGTGAAAGCACCCCGGAAATTAATAAAACTCCGATTACTGGCACTACCCATTTCTGCAATTGTGGCTGTTGTCCCGGCAGTAAATCCGGCCGCACTTTGACGAGATAAGTTAAAACGCCGCCTGTAATTACCCCTTCGCCAATCCCAATTAAAATATGCACCCCTACCATTGCTGGCAATGCGATATTGAGTCCTACTGTTCCAGAAATTGCCAATTGGATCGCCACAGAAATCGAAGCAGCCACGACGCTAAGGGCGGCTGCAATCCCTGCAGCTAGCGGCAAACGATTTCTGGAACCTCCCAAGAGTTGCTGCAATGGCTGCAACAGCCACCAGCCCACCCAAATGCCAACTAGCCCCATGTTAAAAATATTGGCTCCCAGGGCGGTGATGCCCCCGTCGGCAAACAAGACGCTCTGAATTATAAAAACTGTGCTCATCGCTAAAGTTGCCGCCCAAGGGTTCCCCAAAACCACGGAAGCTAGCGCTCCTCCTAATAAGTGGCCGCTGGTGCCACCTGCTACGGGAAAGTTAATCATCTGAGCCGCAAATACGAAAGCTGTAGTTAAGCCCATGATTGGGGCTTGTCGAAGTCCAAGACTGGCGCGGGTTCGATTCAGGGCAACAGCAATTACTGCTGCGCTTGCTATGCCGGTGGCAACAGCTACTGGCGGTGAAAGGAAACCATCAGGTATGTGCATCGATCTATCCCAAACGAGAGAACTTCCAAGTCTTTAGTCAACTATTTTTTACAAAAATTTAAAACCCCCTCTGGGGGTATTGGTGCGATCGAGCGATCGGGGGATTGGTGGCGGGCAATCGCTTATGGGATATAGATTACCGCCTCAAAGGCTGAATTTTGAGGATGAGAAATTTTAGATTAAATAATCCTGAAGAATTATTCGGATATTTTACCTAGCACGCCTAAATAGAAGCTTTTTGATAAGAATTATCAATATTTGTTTACAGATTCAACTGCAAAATTGTATTCACCGTCACCCTCAAACAATAATATTAAAAAAATCTAAAGAATTTACTGAAAATCTCTCATTGGCTTTATTGTCAATTATTGAGAATAAATAGCATTAAATTTTGACGACCGCAGCAGTGAAATTAGCAGATAGCTAGTCAAAGCCAAAGTATTGCGTGTTATAGAAACTAAGAAGTGCGAATTATTGCGACTTAATATAGTTAGCAGTATGTTTGCGGTAGTCGATCGCGCCAATGTGCGATCGGCTTAGTCCGCACGAGCTGCATTATCAAGAAACTCAAAATACTAATGCGCTTATTCTCAAGTAATTTTCCGCACAACCTACAGGAGGTTTGCCAGTGGTGCAGCACTCAACCCAAGACTCAACTACCGATTTAGTTGCATCTGAATTTCCCAAACAGTTAGATATCGCTCAAGTTTCTGTCTACGGACTTAGCTTTTTATCCGCTGGTTTATTTCTGTTTTTACCTTTAGTTAACCTACTGCATCCGAGCCCTTGGCAGCGGTGGATGGGAACCATTCACGGCATGGGTGCAATGTTGGCATTAGTGGTAATGGTTTATACAGGACATCTAGCATTTCCATTGTTGCGGGGTGTCCCTAAAATCTTGCCACAAATGCGTACATTAGCCTTTTGGTCAACTCTTTTGAGTTTTTTGGCCATTGCTACTGGCAATTGGGCTTATATGCGGTATCGAGCAGGCATAGATTTCGGCGGAGCGAGAGCAGCGCTGAAAGAAAACTCTCCTCTAGCGCAGTACGTTTTGATGGAATATCACGAATTTAGCGTGCTGTTTACATTGCCTTTAACAGTAGCTTGTGCGTGGATTTTGTGGAACTATGGCAACTCGATTTTAGAAAAGCAAAATCGCCCAGTTTTAACAGCTACCTGCGTGGCTTTGATGGCAATCATGTTTTTCGCAATGGGCGGCATGGTGAGCGGGCTTGGTGTGGCTAAAATCCACGCTTTGTAATTAACAGTTAGTTGACTTTAGCATTAGCAACGGCTAATTACCTATTACCAAAATTAGGATATTTTTACAATGACTAGACAATTATCCCGCCAAAATAATGCGGGTAATGAACCTGTATACGGGAAATTTTGGAGCCAATTAAAACACTTTCCCAGCGGTTTAGCCGAAGGAGCAGAAACAGCACCTAGTGTTTCCGGGCCTGCCGCAGCCGCAGTAATTAGTGCAGCAATTGGTTGTTTTACAATGATGGTGACTCACCACTTGTCAGACACATCGAAAGCCACAGAAAAAATTGTTTGGAATCTCGGCACTTGGATTCCCGGAAGCAAGACGGATAGCGAATTGTGGGGAAATATCGGCAGTTACACTGGCAAAGAAACTATGTTGCTGGTGGGTTGGCTGATTAGTTGGCCAATTCTCCATACTCTCTGGAAGAATAAGAACATTAAAAGCCGCACCATATTTTTCTGGATGTTTGCTTTGTTGGTTGCTGCCACAGCTATGTGCTGGCATCCTCTATTTCCCTATTTACCGTTAACTTAAGTAATGTGAGGTTTGATGATGGAGACAAAAAATAAGCCGATCCCAGCCAGGGAGATGCACAAAATAGTTTGGGTTAGCGTCGGAGTTTTAACTCTTTTCTTTATGACTTTTCCCATCGCAATGTGGCGTGTTAGCCAAAAAGAAAAGTTTCGCGGTTTTCACGTCAAGTCTTTGACAATTGAGGGGCAAAATCCCGCTAATGCTGTTGCTAAGGGGCTGGCCCAACCAGCTATTGCCAGTAGCAGTGCGCTTCCGGCTGCTAATAATTCCTATTTAGCTCTTGACAGCCAAAAAAAGCTGCCTGACAAGTCTCCAGAGGTTGTACCTTTCACTAATACGTCTACTGAAACGGCTATGGCGAGTAGCCCTACAGATAAGACTGTCCAAGCTGTACCTGTATCAGCAGGCCAGCAGGAAGTTCAGGCGGTGGATGGAACAAATCACACAGCAGAAATTACGGATCGCGTCAAACTAGATGAGTTAGCTCTCAAAGTCTACGATCGCATCGATCGAAGTTGGCAAACTAGCCCTACATTCAATCAAAATCTAGTGTATCGAGTCACTACAAGTCAAGATGGGGCGATCGGCAATTTCGAGCCACTCAATCAACCAGCCAAGGATTACAGCCAAGAAACTCCTTTGCCAAATCTGCTGAAATCTTCCGAAACTAGCAGCCGTAACAGTGCAGCACCAGTTGCTAAGTTTACTGTAGTGTTTGCTCCTACTGGAACCTTAGAAGTTAACCCCTAACTCACATACAACATCTCTCCGGTAAGGTGCGCCATCAGCACCTTACTTTTCATTTTTAACTTAAATGTGATATTATAAACAGCGCCCTCTAGGGTCTGCTACTTCTAAAACAACAAATGAAAGAACTTGACGAGAAAAAAACCCAGGAACTGCTATGCACCATCATGGAATGGGAACTTGCAGGTGTCGTGCGCTATACCCACTATTCACTAATGGTGACAGGGCCAAACCGGATTCCCATCGTGCAGTTTTTTAAAGCACAAGCCACAGAATCTCTAATCCACGCCCAACAAGCAGGAGAAATTCTCACCGGTTTAGAGGGGCATCCTAGTCAGAAAATTGCTCCCATCGAAGAAACCTACAAACACTCGGTGAAAGACTTGTTAGAAGAAAGTTTAAATCACGAGAAAAAAGCGCTCAAAAAGTATAAATCTTTACTTGAAGTTGTGACCGACTCCAGCGTTTATTTGGAAGAATATGCCCGCAATTTGATTGGGCAAGAAGAATTGCACCAAGTAGAATTGAAAAAAATGCTGCGGGATTATAGTTGATTTAATCATTAGTTAGTTGTTATTGGTTATTGGTTATTGGTTATTTCCACTCACCAATGACCAATACCCCATGCCCATGCCCCATGATTATAAAAAATGAATTTTAGTGAAGCCATACCCACTTTTGTAATTACCCTGCGCGAAGGCGTAGAAGCCACCTTAGTTGTCGGAATTGTACTAGCTTGCCTCAAAAAAGCCGAGCAAAGTCACCTCAATTCTTGGGTTTATGCAGGTGTCGCAGCCGGCATTGGTGCTAGCGGTATTGTGGGTATTATCTTCAATGGATTGCTCGCAGCACTATCAACCTCAGAGCAGCCTTACGCACCAGTCATTAAACAGCTATTAGAGGGCGTGTTGGGCATGGTGGCGATCGCAATGCTAAGCTGGATGCTAATTTGGATGACTCAGCAAGCTCGCTTTCTCAAAGCAGAAGTTGAAGGAGCAGTTACAGCAGCTTTAACAGAAAATAGCAAGGCCGGCTGGGGCGTATTTGGCTTAATTTTTATTGCGGTACTGCGCGAAGGTTTTGAAACAGTTATATTTGTCAGCGCTCAATTTCAACAAGGTTTAACTCCTGCTTTGGGTGCTTTGGGCGGTTTGACTGGGGCCGCAATCCTTGGCGCGCTACTGTTCAAGTGGGGTGTCAAAATTGATATCCGCCTGTTTTTCAAGTTTATGGGGATTTTGTTGCTGTTAATCGTAGCAGGTTTGGCAGTATCTGCACTCAAACATTTTGACCAAGCCGCTGGGATTTTGTCGCAGATGAATAGCAAATATTCAGCAATTTGTGTTTATTACGATCGCCTCGCACCACTCCACTCTTGTATTTTAGGGCCTATGGTGTGGAATGCAGCGGAAATTTTGCCCGATCGACAATTTCCAGGAGTGCTTCTCAAAGCACTGTTTGGATACAGAGATCGACTTTATCTCGTCCAAGCAGCCGCTTACACAATATTCTTAGCCACCATCGGCGGTCTTTATTTCCAAAAATTAGGCGCTAAGGCGACTGTTCCCAACAAAAATACTCAGCCAGCTCGATCGGAAACTCGCCCTCAGTAGGTATGCAACCTGTTTTTATCGGTTGTTTTGCTGATTCCAGGGCGATAAAGAAATTAGCCCCACACGCAAAAAATTGACCAAAAACTTTCAGTTTGCGGGATTTATTATTTGACTTTTATATGATATCATTAAATGATGCCAACATTGTTTATTTATTTTATAAATAGTCATATTAATATTATTTGATAATACCGTCAATACCCCAAAAAAGCAAGCCCTACCGATCAAAAAACACAAAAACTTTATCAGCAAAATTAACTAACTTAAAAAAATTACAGTTAACGGTTAACAGGGTTATGCAAAACGCGGACTACCGTTAGGGCGATCCTGTGAAGCCCCAGGCGCACCCTGCAAAAGTTAAGGCTGTTCTTTCCGACCAAAAATCTGTCCCCAGCAAGATTTTTGGTAAACAGTTTTCTGATAAGCGCTCTTAGGGCTTATAATTAGTACAAGAATATTTACAGAGTTCCGAAAGTTCTTAATCAACCTTATAATCCTTAATGAAGCTTAAAATTAAAAAATTGTTCGTTAAAGTTACCTGGAACCCCCAGAAGGCTGTAGGATCTGCCATTCGGTTAGCGGTGAGATAAATAATGATGCCTCGGATACTTGTTATTGATGATGACGCGGCGATCGCCGAACTCGTAGCAGTCAACCTAGAAATGGCTGGCTACGAAGTCACCCAGGCAGAAGACGGCATCAAA
The DNA here is from genome assembly GCF_036701585.1 of Microcoleus sp. POL10_C6. Lineage (NCBI taxonomy): Bacteria > Bacillati > Cyanobacteriota > Cyanophyceae > Oscillatoriales > Microcoleaceae > Microcoleus > Microcoleus sp. POL10_C6. Next base: position 23,222 of record NZ_JAUBRB010000032.1, read on the forward strand.
GGTCAGGCACTAGCCATACAACTGCTCCCCGACCTGATCATGCTAGACCTCATGCTGCCTAGAGTAGACGGATTCACCGTATGTCAGCGTTTGCGGCGTGACGAGCGCACCTCAGACATTCCCGTCTTGATGTTGACAGCCTTAAGTCAAACTCAAGACAAAGTAGAAGGCTTCAACTCCGGCGCCGACGACTACCTGACCAAACCCTTTGAACTAGAAGAGATGCTAGCCCGAGTGCGAGCTCTACTAAGACGCACAGACCGCATCCCCCAAGCGGCCAAACACTCCGAAATCCTGAATTACGGCCCGCTGACCCTTGTCCCCGAAAGGTTTGAAGCTGTTTGGTACGCTCAGACAGTCAAACTGACCCACCTAGAGTTTGAGCTGCTGCACTGCTTGCTTCAGCGCCACGGTCAGACAGTCTCTCCTAGCGAAATTCTCAAAGAAGTGTGGGGTTACGACCCCGACGACGACATCGAAACTATTCGTGTACACATCAGACACCTGAGAACCAAGATGGAACCCGATCCCCGCCATCCTCGGTACATCAAAACCGTATACGGGGCTGGTTATTGCCTGGAGTTACCCAACAACGAGCAAGTAGCTGAACAAACAAAATCCTCTGCTTGAGCTAGCACGCCAGATGCAACAAGCAGTTAAAAGTTCCGCTAGAAAAGCCTGAGAGCATTTGCTCTCAGGCTTAGTTGTTTGGAGTTTGAGATGAATATGTCAACAAGTAGGCATTAACTCTCTTCATTCGGAAAAAACAATCCCACACCCCCCTCTAACCGCGCGGTTTCATTCTCTTGTAGGGGCTGCCCCCCGTGGCTGCCCCCATGTCTGAAACTGTGAAATCGCCTGTGGGGGGGGTAGGCACGGGGGCACTACCCCTACAAAATCGCGATTTTCGTGAGAATGAAACCGCCCTGCCTCTAACCGTACTTTTAGAGAAGCTTGTCCATAGGAAAGTACCGGATTTCTTTTTCCACCTTGTCTTTTCCGAGAGGATTGGATACCTACTTAAACAATACTCTAGCCATAGTACTCTTTAATAATATTATTTATCAATAAATTTAGAGGTATTCCTTTAGCTGCTATTTTGGCTAAGGAGAAGCCAAACTCCGCTCAAGCGCCAAAAACAGTCATAATCGTGATATAACGATGTTTTTTCCTACTGATTTACATACCTGAACTCAAATCAGTGAAAATTTTTCTCAAATACCCCTTGACTAAACTACTAAAATTGTTGATTATCTATATCAATAATCTGCGATCGCTTAAAACTCCACTGACATCTTTCTCAAGAGGTAAATCGCCGTGACCAGCATGGCAAAAAAATCCTTCCCAACCGAAGGAAAATCATTTCCCTGGTGGGTCGGCAACGCCCGCTTAATCAACCTTTCCGGCCGTTTGCTCGGTATCCACGTCGCCCACGCCGGCCTCATCGTCTTCTGGGCGGGAGCCTATACCCTATTAGAGCTTTCTCGCTTTAACTCAGAATTGCCCATGTACGAACAAGGCTTAATCCTGTTGCCAAACCTAGCCAGACTCGGCTTGGGCGGGGGTGCGGGAGGCAAAATTGTCGAGACTGATCCGTACTTCGCCGTTAGGGCGATTCACCTAATCAGCTCAGCCTTTCTCGGCTTCGGCGGCATCTTTCACTCCCTCAAAGGGCCAGCCACCCTCGAAGCAAGAACTTCTTTCTTTGGCTACACATGGGAAGACGCACACAAAGTGACCACCATCTTGGGCATCCACCTACTTTTGCTGGGTGTCGCTACCTTCTTGTTGGGGGCTAAAGCTATGTATCTCGGTGGTTTATGACTGTCTTTTTCTAATATTTATGTATTGCCACTTTGATTATTTTTGTGGAGTCTGTCCATAACATTGCCAGAAGGAGTGCATCAAATCAAGCGCTTGTATCCAATTCCTTGTGATTGGAATTTTTTTACTAACGACTACCGCCTCACATTTACAGTGCGCCCGTGCGTTGCTTGTGCTGAAGATGCGAGCGGTTGCACTGACTTTGAACCTAAGACTTGTTTTATCAATGCTTATCCGCAACATTGCTATAAACTTCACAAAAATTACGCAGAAATACCGAAAACAACTTTTTCAGTTCCACTTTTAGCAAAGGGGATAGGTGGCTAGCAGATTACCCTGGACTAAAGGGGGAGTCTAGAGTTATATGGATTATCACGGAAAATATACTTTAGGAGCATCTAAAAAATAGCACGAATAAATAACAGATAATCCATGACCATCCTCGTTCAACTTTTTTATTTTTTCCGACATGAATTTATACAGTGCTAACTCACTCAAAGTCGAACTCAACCAAAGAGGCTGCCGCCTGACTCCCCAGCGAGAAACTATTTTGAGTGTCTTTCAAAATCTACCGCAGGGTAATCATTTAAGTGCGGAAGAATTATACAGGACTTTGCAGAATCAAGGAGAACGAATAGGCTTGTCTACTGTCTACCGAACGCTGCATTTATTAGCAAGGATAGGAATTTTGCGTGAACTAGAATTAGCAGAAGGACACAAACATTACGAACTGAATTTTCCCGAATTGCACCACCACCATCATCTGGTTTGCATTCAGTGTCACAAAACCTTTGAATTTAGCGATGAATCAATTTTAAAAATTGGCAAAAAGCAAGTTGAAAAAGCTGGGGTTGAACTGCTTGACTGTCAATTAACTGTGCGAGCTGTTTGTTTGGAAGCGCTACGGGAGGGATGGCCTTCTTTGGTACCCAGCAATTGGTTGTGTCCCAGATATCATTCGGAAATGGAGGAGGAAATTAGTTGATTTGGATGAAATACACTTAGGTAATATGGAATTGGTGATAATTGGTAATTTGTGCTTTTTTATTCGTTATGAGCTGTTAGTTATTAGGACCTAAAAATAACCCATGATCATTGACAACTGACTGCTGACTGCTGAATTCACTTTTGCAATCAAGCAACCTCAGAAGAATCGCAACGTTGGTGTTCCATCCGAAATATGTTAGCGTACAAACTAGCAACAATCTGTTTGCCTTCCTGGGTCAACTGCAAGTAACCGAGAGATTCACTGATGTGAGGATAAATGCCGCTCCAGTAAAACTTAGAGTAGCTTTGCAGCAAGTCGCCCGGATGTCGATAGCCCAAAACTTTAGTAGCACCGCTTTCTTCCAACTCGTAAAAGAGCGCGCCAATTTTCTGCAAATATTGCGGGTTGCTGAGCTGACCTATCAAGTCAGCACCGCGAACTAAACTAGAGTAATTAACTGCCTCCTCGTCAGTGTTGCCGTCAAGGACCGAGAAACGAGTCTGTTCTATGTTCTGCTTAATTATCTCAGCATTAATTAGCTTATGGTTGCCGAAGCGCTCGTCAATAAACAATTTAGCTCTGTCAACTCGGTAAGGAGCTAAGCTAGCCGCTGTTGCACCGGGAGCAAGTGCAATTCTCATGCCATCTTTTCCCGTAGCATACAATCCTTCTGATTCTTGGTCTTGCCGGCAAACTCCTTTGACATATCCGATGTCTTGGCACAGCAAAGAAATAATGAAGTGCAGCCAATCTTCGCAGGAAACTCCGCCCTTGCGAATGTGTTTTCCCCGCAAGATTTCTTGACCGACTAAGCTAATGCAAATGGCGTGTTCTACATTGTGATAAAGAGCATCGCTGTTGGCGATGTTTTCTAACGCCATTGCCCCCACCCAGGCAATAATGTCAGCATAATCTGATTTGTAGCCTCCGTAAGTGCGGCTGTACCCGTTCTGAAGTTGTTCGATGAAAGCCTCGATCAGCAGTTCTGTAGAATTAAACATACCCTATCCTTTTACCTTAATATTTCCTTTTAAGAGCGGTGCATCTATTGGGGATTCGTCTACTTTTATGGATGAGATTTTAGCTCATACCAATTCACTATCAAGATACACTAAATGAGGCTGATGTCTTTTTGGTTGGAACTATATCCTTAGCGTTATATTAAATGCAGCTTGATAGTAAATTGGTATCACCACTCATGCACCCCGTGTGTGTTGTGCTCCGTGGGTGGTAATCTCAAAACTCATTGACGCAGCTACGCCCGGGGAGTCACGAAGCAATCTCGCGCCCTGACTCAAAACTCCCAAGCAACTCAGTCCATCACTGACACCCATCCCCGCCGTACTGCATACAGCAGCCTGCTGACAATTTTTCGATCCTCTGAACTTTTTAAACTGTGAGAATTAATTGCGTATTGAATTTCCTGGAACTGATCCCGATCGATCTTACCGGATTTCCAAATATTCAAGTAAAGTTCGGAAATTTTATATTCAGGAATATAAGCTTTGGTTGTCATCTGCAGTCAACTCAATGTATATTTCTTATTGTCCGGCAATTTTAGATAACTTTATGTGATGTAGATCGGCTATAGACTGTGATGCGATCCCAGGCTGGAGTTAATGCACCTCTCCTAACAATGGTAATTTGAGCGAAAAAGCGCGATATTGCGATCTCATAAATTTTGCTGACGGCTGTGAAAATCATCATAGTTGCGCCTAAATTATAGGATGTCACATACCATTCTCCCGTTGCGCTCGCCCCCGGACAACTTGCAGTAAGGAAGCAAGTTGGAGCGGTGGTCGCGCAAATTTCTTGCCAAAGAAACACGCGTCGTGTACAATACAGAGTCTGGTATCCTCACTTACCCATAATTATTTTCATTCATCCCGTCCCCCCAGAGGGGAAGGGACTTTCAGTGCGGATACAGCCAAATCACTATATTCAGCAAAAAGCTAGAAATGCCGTAACTCATGCCCACTATTCAGCAACTCATCCGTTCAGCACGGGAACAAACGCAGAAAAAAACCAAATCGCCAGCTCTCAAGAGTTGCCCCCAGCGCCGCGGAGTTTGCACCAGAGTGTACACGACCACCCCGAAAAAACCCAACTCGGCGCTGCGGAAGGTGGCTCGGGTACGGCTGACCTCTGGTTTTGAAGTCACCGCCTACATCCCTGGGATCGGTCACAACTTGCAAGAACACTCGGTAGTAATGATCCGGGGCGGTCGTGTAAAAGATTTGCCCGGAGTTAGATACCACATCATTCGCGGTACATTAGACACCGCTGGGGTGAAAGACCGCAAGCAGGGTCGTTCCAAATACGGGGCCAAGCGTCCTAAAGAGAAAAAATAACACGGAACTCGCCCGATCGTCGGGGTTGGGAAGCAAAAATAAATCCGATCGCGCCGCTCAATTGCACGCTCGATCGTCATCAATCGAGATGTGATCCCAAAACCCCAAACTCAATCATTCAAAATCAAAAATCCCAAATAGAACTATGTCTCGCCGCACAGTTATTCAAAAACGTCCAGTTCCACCAGATCCAACCTACAACAGCCGGTTGGTAAGCATGATGGTGAGACGGATCATGCAGCACGGCAAAAAATCCGTTGCCTCCAGCATCGTCTACGACGCCCTCAAAACCATCCAAGAACGCACAGGGGCTGAACCGTTAGACTTGTTTGAAAAAGCAGTCAAAAACGCGACACCCCTAGTCGAAGTCAAAGCCCGCCGGGTAGGTGGCGCCACCTACCAAGTGCCAATGGAAGTGCGTTCCGATCGCGGTACAACACTCGCCCTCCGCTGGCTGATCAGATTTGCCCGCGCCCGCACCGGCCGCTCGATGGCAGCCAAGCTAGCCAACGAACTGATGGATGCAGCTAACGAAACAGGGAGTGCTATTCGCAAGCGCGAAGAAACTCACCGCATGGCTGAAGCTAACAAGGCTTTTGCTCACTACCGCTACTAAGCAACATCGGGCATGGAGAAGAGCGCGATCGTGCGGTATAAAAGCATCGGGTGAGAAATTGGCAAGTGTAAGTTTTGAGTGTTGAGATTGCTTCTCTTGGCGCAGTTGCGATTCGTGAAGCAAACTCAAGACTCCCAAAATCAAAATTTACGCACTCAAAATTCACGCACTCTCTGAATCCTCCATGTCGCATCCTTAATATTTTTGTAAACAAATCTTGCAAAAAATATTAAAATGTAACAATAAACTCCAGAGACTTTTGTAAGTTACTGGGGAGTGCAAAATAGGGTTACTGTGTAGTATAATAGTATTATAACAGCAACACAAGATTAAGGAGGTAGCTGTGGCACGTACCGTCCCGCTAGAAAAAACTCGCAACATCGGCATCGCAGCCCACATAGACGCGGGCAAAACAACAACAACTGAAAGAATTCTGTTCTATTCAGGCATGGTTCACAAAATGGGTGAAGTGCACGAGGGAACAGCAGTCACTGACTGGATGGAGCAAGAGCGGGAGCGGGGAATTACGATTACTGCCGCTGCTATCACCACCAGTTGGAAAGATTACAAAATCAACATCATCGACACTCCCGGACACGTAGACTTCACGATCGAAGTCGAACGCTCGATGCGAGTGCTCGACGGAGTGATCGCAGTGTTCTGCTCGGTAGGGGGAGTGCAGCCGCAATCCGAAACAGTTTGGCGACAAGCCGATAGGTACCACGTACCCCGGATTGTGTTCGTCAATAAAATGGATCGGATGGGCGCAAACTTCTACAAAGTCTACGGCCAAATTCGCGATCGCATGAGAGCGAACGCCGTACCGATCCAAATCCCGATCGGCAGTGAAGAAAACTTCCGGGGAATTGTAGACTTAGTGCAAATGAAAGCCTATATCTACAACAACGACACGGGAACCGACATCGAGGAAGTAGAAATCCCCGATGAAGTAAAGGATCTAGCCGTAGAATACCGCACCAAGCTGATCGAGTCCGTAGCAGAAACCAGCGACGCCCTCACGGAGAAATACCTCGAAGGCGAAGAGTTAACGGAAGACGAAATCCGCTTGGCCCTGCGTCACGGCACTGTCGAAGGTACGATCGTCCCCATGTTGTGCGGTTCGGCCTTCAAAAACAAAGGCGTTCAGTTGTTGTTGGATGCAGTCATCGACTATCTGCCGTCGCCCTTGGAAGTTCCTCCAATTCAAGGACTCCTGCCCAACGGCGACACAGCAGAACGATTTGCAGACGACAGCGCCCCGCTGTCAGCCCTGGCATTCAAAATCATGGCTGACCCCTACGGCCGGCTGACCTTTGTTCGCGTCTACTCCGGTATCCTCAAAAAAGGTACCTACGTCCTGAACTCCACCAAAGACAAAAAAGAGCGAGTTTCTCGCCTAATTGTACTCAAAGCGGACGATCGGATAGAAGTTGAGGAACTGCGGGCCGGAGACTTGGGAGCAGCCTTGGGTTTGAAAGACACCTTCACCGGCGACACCCTCTGCGAAGAAGGAGCGCCAGTGATTCTGGAATCTCTGTTTATTCCAGAGCCAGTCATCTCGGTGGCTGTCGAACCCAAAACCAAACAAGACATGGAGAAGCTCTCCAAAGCCCTCCAGTCACTCTCGGAAGAAGACCCCACCTTCCGAGTCAACGTTGACCCAGAGACCAACCAGACAGTCATCGCCGGCATGGGCGAACTGCACCTGGAAATCCTGGTAGACAGGATGCTGCGGGAATTCAAAGTAGAAGCCAACGTGGGTCAGCCACAAGTAGCCTACCGTGAAACCATTCGCAAATCCGTCCGCGCCGAAGGTAAATTTATCCGCCAAAGTGGCGGTAAAGGTCAGTACGGTCACGTCGTGATCGAACTAGAACCCACCGAAGTCGGAAGCGGCTTTGAATTTGTCTCCAAAATTGTTGGTGGCACTGTACCCAAAGAGTACATCGGCCCGGCAGAACAAGGGATGAAAGAAGCGTGCGAATCAGGTATTGTAGCAGGATATCCCGTGATTGACCTCAAAGCTACTATGGTAGACGGGTCTTTCCACGACGTAGACTCCTCAGAAATGGCATTTAAGATCGCCGGTTCAATGGCGATCAAAGAAGCCGTGATGAAGGCGTCGCCAGTGCTGCTAGAGCCTATGATGAAAGTAGAGGTTGAAGTTCCTGAAGATTACATCGGGAACGTCATCGGAGACCTCAACTCGCGTCGGGGTCAGATCGAAGGTCAAGAGACGGATCAGGGGATAGCCAAAGTTTCTGTAAAAGTTCCACTAGCAGAAATGTTTGGTTACGCCACCGACATCCGCTCGAAAACCCAAGGTCGAGGCATCTTCACAATGGAATTCAGCCATTACGAAGAAGTGCCGCGAAACGTGGCTGAAGCCATTATCGCTAAGAACAAAGGGAACTAATGATTTTGGATTTTAGATTTTGGATTTTGGATTGAATCCAAAGTCTAGAATCTAAAATCTCAAGTCTAAAATCGCTAAAAAAAACAAGGAACAGATCAAGAATGGCACGCGCAAAATTTGAACGGAATAAACCCCACGTAAACATCGGCACGATCGGTCACGTTGACCACGGCAAAACAACTTTGACCGCCGCGATTACGATGACTCTCTCTGCACTAGGTCAAGCAAAGGCTAAGAACTACGCCGACATCGACGCTGCGCCTGAAGAAAAAGCACGGGGTATTACGATTAATACTGCTCACGTTGAGTACGAAACAACAGGTCGGCACTATGCCCACGTAGATTGCCCCGGACACGCTGACTATGTGAAAAACATGATCACCGGTGCAGCTCAAATGGACGGCGGCATCCTAGTAGTGTCAGCAGCCGACGGCCCCATGCCTCAAACTCGCGAACACATCCTGCTAGCTAAGCAAGTTGGCGTTCCCAGCTTGGTTGTCTTCTTGAACAAAGAAGACATGGTGGATGATGCTGAACTGTTGGAATTGGTAGAACTGGAAGTTCGCGAACTTTTGAGCTCTTACGATTTTCCGGGCGATGACATCCCCATCGTCACAGGTTCGGGATTGAAAGCTCTCGAAGCGATGCTTGCTAATCCCAAGACTGTCAAGGGCGAAAATGAGTGGGTTGACAAAATCTACAAGCTGATGGAAGAAGTAGATGCTTACATCCCCACCCCAGAACGCGAAGTTGACAAGCCTTTCTTGATGGCAGTTGAAGACGTATTCTCGATTACTGGTCGGGGTACGGTCGCCACTGGTCGGATCGAACGTGGAACTATCAAAGTCGGCGAAACAGTCGAATTGGTGGGTCTTAAGGACACTCGCAGCACTACAGTGACTGGTGTGGAAATGTTCACCAAGTCTCTGGAAGAAGGTTTGGCCGGCGACAACGTTGGTCTACTGCTACGGGGGATTTTAAAGGCGGATATTGAACGCGGAATGGTGATTGCCAAGCCGAAAAGCATCCTGCCTCACACTCAGTTTGAATCTGAAGTGTACATCCTGAAGAAGGAAGAAGGCGGCCGGCACACGCCCTTTTTCTCTGGCTATCGCCCTCAATTCTACGTCCGTACCACTGACGTGACCGGCACGATCGCACAATTCACGGCTGATGACGGTACTGAAGCAGAAATGGTGATGCCCGGTGACCGGATCAAAATGACTGTTGAGTTGATTCACCCGATCGCGATCGAACAAGGAATGCGCTTCGCTATCCGCGAAGGCGGCCGCACCGTCGGCGCCGGCGTTGTTTCCAAAATCCTCAAGTAGGACTCCGATAACAACTTAAATAGCAGAAAAGCCACCAAATTTAATCAGGCTTTTCTGCTATTTAGTGAGTAGTCAGCAGTCATCAGTCAGTAGTCATCAGTCAGCAGTCAGCGGTTAGTAGTTAAAGATTAAATAACTAATGACTAATAACTAATGACGACTAACTAATAACTAATGACTAAAAATAAACTGAACCTAGAAAATTAAAGAAACAAAAATGGCAACAATTCAACAGCAAAAAATTCGCATCCGCCTCAAAGCTTTCGATCGCCGAATTCTAGACGCATCCTGCGAAAAGATTGTAGATACAGCAAATCGCACAGCAGCCACAGCGATCGGCCCGATTCCCCTACCGACAAAACGGCGGATTTACTGCTTGCTGCGATCGCCCCACGTAGACAAAGATTCTCGCGAACACTTTGAAACCCGCACGCACCGCCGCATTATCGACATTCACCAGCCATCGGCCAAAACAATTGACGCTTTGATGAAACTGGATTTGCCAGCCGGCGTAGATATCGAAGTCAAGCTGTAGATTGAGTTATCGAAAACTCGGAAAGAAGGAACAAAGATTAAATAAATTGTTCCTTCTTTTTGTTGAAATTTTCCTAGTCATTAGTTATTAGGTATTAGTTATTAGTTAATAATCACCCATAATTTCTGCTCCGACACGAATTTAAATAATTATTGTTAATTAAGGGGCGCTCACTACAAAAACGCTCCTTTAGCAGTCGCTATCATCGCCTTCGGACTCACTTAGTTTAGCAAAAAGGTATATTTAACATTTTGACGAAATAACGCCTTGGTCAAGCTGTCAGCACCAGAGATAGCGAGCCGTCGCTCCCGTTGCCACCGAAAAAGCCCGATCGCTCCTGCCCCCGAATTGCCTTTAATCAGTTAAAGTAAGAAAAATAAGCGCAAGTACCGTCACTTTTGAGCGACAATGGCATCCTCTTCCTCTGTAGCAGTTCGCGAACTCCCCTTATTTCCGTTGCCGGAAGTGGTTCTATTTCCAGGTAGGCCACTCCCGCTGCAAATCTTCGAGTTTCGCTATCGAATCATGATGAATACGATTCTGGAGGGCGATCGGCGTTTCGGTGTACTCATGTGGGACCCCAACCAAAACAAAGTCTCTGCCGTTGGCTGTTGCGCCGAAGTGATTCACTGTCAGCGCCTCCCCGACGATCGCATGAAAATTATGACTCTCGGCCAGCAGCGGTTCCGAGTCCTCGACGCCGTTCGGGAAAAACCGTATTTAGTCGGTCTAGTAGAATGGATCGAAGACGCACCGCCGCAACAAGACCTCAGACCTTTGGGAAAAGATGTCGAACAACTGCTGAGAGATGTAGTTCGCCTCTCCAGTAAATTGATGGATCAGCCGATCGACCTGCCCGAAGACATTCCCAGTTTGCCTACAGAATTGTCCTACTGGGTAGCCAGCTACCTTTACGGCGCCGCGACAGAACAGCAAACTCTTTTAGAATTGCAAGATACTGCTGCGAGATTGGAACGCGAAACCGAAATTTTGACTTCTACTCGCAATCACTTGGCAGCGAGGACTGTACTGAAAGATACGCTCAAATAGTCAATGGGGCAGGCAAAAAGTACGATCTGTTTGACCTCCATTGCAGAAAGAATTACACACAAATCATTCGATTTTTGATTTTCGATTGACTGATGAACTAAGGGTTTGGATCGCGCGCTTACAGTTCCATTATTTTTGCGAACTGGTATCTGTTCAATTCTTAACTTCAAACAGGTTCGGATAGGTTCCTTATAGCAGTAAATGCTTGTGTTAGAAAATCACGACCAACCGAAACCATACGATGCAGTTAGAGGCGGTCAACTGCCACCTCCTGTGGGCGGTGTAGTGCTTGGCGGACTAGCAGGAGTTAAACATCGGCTGTCTAGTTCTGTCAACGAACATCGAATTGCCGCCCTGAGAGAGACACTGAATTACGGCGATGCTGGCTTAAAAATAGTCATCAAGATTTGTCAAAGCGAAACAGGGCCAGTGCAGCGGGCGGCCTCCGATTTGCTTCGACAAAGGCTTAATTTGATCGCCCGCGAAAAGTTACAAGCCTTTGTAGCTTCAAGTTCAGATTCAGAAGCTGAGTTAGACAGCACGGAAAAAATATTAAAGCACTCATCCGGTGCAGTCTCAGAAAAAAATTACGATCGGCAAATGTCCGAAGCACAGTTAATATTTGAGACAATTACGCAGCAAATGCAACCAAATTTGTTGCTATTAGAAGCACTGGTAGCCTCTGTAGAACGCGAAGAATTTACCAGCGAACTGATGAATCTTTGGGAACTATTAATCTTAGAAATTCAGGAACCTCTCAAAGAACTGCGTCAGGCTGTTGGCATTGCGATTTCCGCCCAACTGCGGATTCAGTGGCTGTACAATCAAGCTGAATCTCAAGCCAACCAGTGGCAGCAGCGAGCTTTGCTAGCTCTTCAGACACAGGATGAGAATTCAGTTCGCCTCGCCGTGGTTCGCAAGCAGGTTCAATTTGATCAGGCGGCAGAACTAAAAATTGACTTAGACTACCAAACTGTGCGAGTAGAAAACCTCAACCGCAACTTGCTGGCTTTGGAAAGTAAGATTGCTCAAGCTAATTCTAAGAAAGAGATCCTCAAAATGCAGCTTCATTTTGCTAAGGTACAGCAGCAAATAGACTTCACTTTCAGCCAAGTCAATAGTATATTTTTTAGTCCTTAGTTGTCGGATTCTCCGGTTATATATTATTGCGTGATTTCAAACTTGTCTGACGCAAAAATGTATAGCCCCACTTAAAATTGCCTTATCTAGCTGAGCTCCCTCAAGATTAGCACCGCACAAAAATGCCCCGCTCAAATTAGCACCCCTCAAGTCAGCTCCTCTCAAATCGGCGCCCTCAAGGTTACTTTCACACAAAAAAGCGTTTCTCAAGTTGGCTTTTTTTAGACTTGCTCCCCGCAGTTTAGCCTCGCTTAGATTGGCTTCTTCGAGGTTTGTATTGTCCAAGCAAGCATCTATGAGGTTTGCTTCCATTAGGTTGGCGGCGTACAAGAAAGCTCCGCTCAAATCAACACCGATCATTTTGGTGTCGCTCAAGTTGGCGTTTTTCAGTTTTGCTTCAATCAGGTCAGCTCCTGTTAATCTGGCGAAACTTAGATCGGCTCGGCTCAGGTTTGCCCCATTGAGTTTGGTCATCACCAGGCAAGCATTCTTGAGATTGCTACCTATTAAGTTTGCCCCCATTAGGTTGGCCAAAGCAAAATTTATTTCTTTGAGATTCGCGCAGGCTAGATTAATATGAATTAGGAAAGCTTCTCGCAAAGAAGCCTCTTTCAAGTTTGTTTCATGAAAATTTCTTTCTCCGGCGGCGTATCGCTTGAGAAGTTCATCAGCATTCATCTCACCAGCCTCCTAAGGTTGACTTAAAAAGTATACTACATAAAAGAAAATTATACTACTGACAGTAAATTGTAGCAACCAAAGATTTTTAAAGTTTCTGTGTGATTTTTTAATTCTTCGAGTGCCGCTCGAACAAATGCTTGGCAGGCGTTAGCCTCAACGTCCATAAAGAAAATATATTCTCCGAGTGATCTTTTAGTCGGTCTAGATTCAATCCGACTTAAATTAATACCGCGACTGGCAAATACTTCCAAAGGTTTTACCAGTGCTCCCGGCATATTGGCCGGTACGCTAAAAGCTAGTGAGGTATGGGTGCAATTAGACGGTGAAGTATCGAGGATCAACTTAGCAGCAGATGTTGTGCTGGATTTAAGGGATGAGTGTTCCCCTGGTTCTACGTTGGCGATTTCTCCACCACTCCTGCTGAGTACCCAAAAGCGAGTGTAATTATCGGGATAATCATTAATGGGGTGAGCTAACACTGGCAAATTGTAAAGTTCAGCCGCTCTTGGCGAAGATATCGCTGCTACATTTCTATCTTCCAGATATTGCAATGCTTCCGTCGTAGAGTTCGCCGGAATTAATTGAGCTGAGGGAATAAACTGCCCCAACCATACCTGACACTGAGCTAGCGCTTGCGGGTGAGAGTAAACTTTTTGAATCTCGTTAAAATTTTTGGCATTAGACACTAAGGCGTGGGAAATTGGCAAAACTAAGGCGTGTTGAATGCGGAGTTGATCGAGTCGCCAGAGTGTATCTAAGGTGACAGTCACGCTGCCTTCGATCGAATTTTCGACGGGCACAACTGAATAGTCAACCTGCCCTACGGCAGATGCCTCTAGCGCTTGGGAAATGGTGGAATAAGGACACAGGGTGCATTCCAAGTTAGTTTCCAGGCTCAACCAATTGAGATAAGCTAGAGCCGCTGTTTCTGCATTTGTACCAACAGGGCCGAGATGTGCGATCCTCTTCGAGGGCTGCGCTAACGAAATTTTCATGTAGAGGCAATTTTAGGTTACAAATGTTTGCTTTACTCTCATCAGCTAGGAAGTATGATGAAAAATTAGCGATGTCCAGAAAGCTTTAATCAGTGATTTCTCGGATGACATTGCTGGGCGTGCGACTTAGTGCGCTACGTATGTCACCTTAAAAAAGGTGATACTTTATTAAGATATGCTTAGGAATCCTATATTTTGATATTTTCTCATGTATACCCGCTTTAATTCTTCCCAATCCGTTGAGATCGCCGTACCAGAGGAACGGGTTCCCATTCAACATTATCTGCGCCAGCCGAGGCGACTGGTGAACGCCCTCGTTGATCAAAGTCGCACACAACAGCTAAGCGATGACTGTTTCCGCCTAAAAATGCGACCGTTACAATTTATGATGCTGAGCATTCAACCCACAGTAGACATGAGGGTGTGGGCCCAGTCGGATGGCACAATCAATTTGCAGTCCGTCGCCTGCGAAATTCTCGGCGTGGGTTATATCAACGATCGCTTTGCTCTCAATCTCAAAGGAAAGCTTTGTGTACACCAAAGCAGCGGGGTAGCATACTTGAAAGGAAAAGCGGATTTGGAAGTGCAAGTAGAATTACCGCCGCCGTTTTGGCTGACGCCCAAACCCATTTTAGAAGCAACGGGGAATGCTTTGCTCAAGAGCGTACTGCTGAGCGTCAAACAGCGGTTGATGCACCAGTTGCTCTTAGATTACCGCCGCTGGGCAAACAGCGAAAGTGAGCTAATATCGATCGATCTCCCCCCAATCTTATCTTTAGAAGGCTGACATCCTACTAGATAACCTGTTAATTAATGTATAGGGATATTTAGGCACAAATCAGGCCACTTACCCCAATATTAGTTAGACGCTCGAATTGGGCATCGGTCACTTTGTGGGAACTAGCCAGCAGGGATAGATAGATAGCGGCCGGTCAGTCAAGATCGATTTGAGTCAGCCCCCCAAGTTCATCGTCTTCGAGGATTCCCACGCCCCCAGGCCAAGCTGTTGACCTGTTTTTTGAAACTTCGTCCTTTTGGCGGAGTTCGCGCTGCGGTGGCTTAATGATTTTGCCCGGTTGATTCGTGGCGGCCACCCGAATCCTGATTTTTGGCCCGGAATTGCCCAAGCGAATTGTCATACCGTCCACAACGGACACCTGAGCGATCGGTCTATCATCTACATAAGTGCCGTTAGCACCAAAATTAATAATTTCCCAGCCATTAGCGTGATTCCACAGCTCTACGTGGTGGCGGGAAACTACAGCGCTGTAAATAATTACATCATTGTCGTTCGATCGACCGATCCGAACCACCGGTTCTGATTCAAAACACCAACTTTGAACTGGGACAGACTGGATAGGATGTAAAAGAGTTAAGGTAATCACTGATGTTTTGACACTCCACCGCCAGACTGAAACGGGGATACTTCCAGAGAGATTTTTTGGGAGAAAACTGCAAAAAATTTGCTTTTTAAAGGCGTCGTCAGTGCGCCCCTATTCCCTCTATCGGCAGTAAAAGTCGAACTTTTGGCTGCTTGAGGCATTTGAAGCAACTTTTGAGGGTGAGCTTTTGGCGCAGGCGCCAATTTTTGCTGTCCTCGGTAACAACCAAACACGATGTGATTAGTCGGGTGAACTTCCCAGTGATGGACGGCGGTTTTAACCGCGTGATTAATGTGGTCTGTGAGGGAGCGATTCTGCCGATGGGTGAGCCGCTCAATTCGATCGGCTAAATAATCCTTTTCCCGCTGATGAACCAGAGACTTTAACTCAGACCCGCGCTGGTTGCACCGCTGATTCGACTTCTCGATCAGGCGACAGTCACTGCTCAAGGACTCGCTGTTTATAAAGAAAAAAGTTAACCAATTATTAATCCTGGGGTCTCTAGATAAAATACTTGTTGATTGTATCAAACAGCATAGGTCATTTTGAGTTGCTAACATTTTCCTTATTGATGCGATACCTTTAAAATACAATGCTTTGAGCAGCACTGGAATTTTAAGCGACAACGCATCAATTTCTCATAGCGAAAATACCGATCGACCTTCCTCGCGCGCGCCGCCCGAAAATGCGATCGGCAATTAGTCCCCCAGCGAGCGGGAAGACCAAACTTCAGCTCAAATCTGAGTCAGGCGGCTCCGGTTTCGGCTCTGGCTGGACAGATTCTTGCCTTTGCCGTTTCAACTCTGCAACTTTTTCTTGAGCTACATCCCTGACTTCGAGAGCTTTATCTTGGAATTTTTCCGCCAGACTTTGAGCGCCCCGCTTCACACCGGCCACATTTTTGAGAGTTCTGTCGAAATCTTCGTGTAAAAACTCTGCTACCAGACCGACTTTTTTGTGCAGTCCCTCCGCGTACTGCACTGGCTCTGATACAGCAGCTTCAGAGACGATCGCCCGCTTGCTGCCAATGGTCGAAATAGCTGCCACAGGTAACAAGTAAATGTCGTCTAAAACACCGCGCCAGCCGCTTGATTTAAATAGGTAGTGGGTGACTGAACCCGTGCGGATATCAAAAAGGTAGTCAACCACTGCACCTGCCTGATTCCCAGCGTCCGTGAGCACCTCAAGCCCGATCGGACAAACAGCTTGTTCCGGCTGATGCAATTCCGGCAGTTCCGGGTTAATGGTGACAAAAACATTTTCCCCCACCGTATCAACTTGTGCCCAAGCGAACCAAGTTTTTTTGCTACCCAAAAGGCCCGACTTGCAAGTAAAGCCGATCGCCCGCTGGGAGTGAGCATCGAGCCAAACCCGATCTACCCTGCCGACCTCTTCCGCCGTTCTGCGGTCGATGGTGCGGCGGCCCTGCAGTTCGCTGCGCCTAACAATCTGTGGTGATGTACTCATAAATAAACTCCTGAGTGCCGCCTTTGAAAAATGTCGATCGTCCAAAGAAGCCGATTTAATATTCTTCTTCCGAATAATGGCGATTATTATCTGCCTGGGTTAACTCCTCCTCTTCCCTGGAATTGCCAACTTCTTTGTGGTCGGGAACAGGAATCGTGCTAATGTGCACGCCGCCCGAGGGAGCGTGAATTTCCTTAGCCTCCCTAGGCTTGACGCTAATTTGTCCTAACTGGACTGAGGACTGATTCGGGCCTACGTTGATTTGAATTTTCGGCCCAGAGCGAGCCAAGTGAACGATCAGACCGTCCACAATGGGAACCTTAGCGATCGGCTTACCATCGAGATAAGTGCCGTTGGTACCTAAATTGATCAGTTCCCAAGTTATGCCGCTGCGCCGCAATTCGATGTGGCGACGAGAAACCACAGCGCTAAAAAGAACGACGTGGTTTTCGGTCGAACGCCCGATCCGGACGACCTGCTCGTCTTCAAAGATCCAACTGCGGACGGGTATAGACTGGAGTGGATGTAGCAAGGTCAGCTTAATCACATTGGCTGCATTGAGTTTTGGTAGAGCGCCTCAAGATGCGATTTTAGATTTTAGACTTTCGATCGCCCAATCCAAACTCGCTCTAAGAGATTTGAAATAAAAACGTAACCAGGTCTCCTTTGCCCAGAGAGATGCGGTCTCCCGGTCGCAACCGGTGGCGGTTTCCCTTGGGTAGCGGAGTATTGTTGACGTAAGTGCCGTTGGAACTACCTACATCTTCTAGGTAGCAAGCATCTCCCTCCACCCGGAGATTTGCGTGTACCCGAGAAACTATCTCAGAATTAGCAAATCCCGAAACATCAATATCCGGGGGCACTAAATCATTTGGCTTGCCTATGTGAACCACAGCCAGACTGTGAGGCAATTCCATCGGGGTATTTGTCTGAACGTGTAGCAGGCGCGCCGACTGCTGTTGCAGTTGAGTTTTAGCTACACCTGCTGGCTGTAGGCCCGGAACCGGAGGAGAGATAGTTACTGGTGTTGCCACCGATTCAGTTGTAACAGGAACCGAGGGCAAAGGCGGGGGATCTGGAATCGTCGGAATGCTGGCAGGAGTTTTTTCCAAGTTAAGCCCCTTATTCAGGGTAACTAGAGGTTCCATTGCCATCAGGGGATCGGGTGGCACTAAATCCGGCGCCGGTGAGGATACCACTGTCGGGCCTACAGGCGAGGGGGACGGTACTGTCACCTCAACTTCTGGAACTATGGAACCCGGACGCAAATTAAAGCCACACTGACCGCAAAATGCTGCATCTGTCTGAACTGCTGCACCGCAGTTCGAGCAACTTGCGGTAACAGGTAAAGGCGTGTAGCAAGCCTCACACTGGCTGGCCCCGTCGGGGTTCTGGTGATTGCAATTGGGACAGACAATCATCGATTTCTCCTTGCTATCGGCCAGATTTTCAAATCAGCCTCATAAAAATACTCGTGTATATGGTCAAATTTTAACTTTAACCGCCACAATTCTTATATTGCTTCTAATACTAGCAACTGAGCTGACGCCGTGACGTTAGCTGTGATGGGCAAGATTGAGTTAGTGATAATGCTGACTGTGTTGGCACGCTTGCGGCTCTGTCGGCTATTTTACTGCTTCGCCAGCCGCCGCATCGAACAGCCACCAAAGCTCGCCTTCTGGTTGAACGAGTCTGGCTGGATAAGTCATTGCGTCGGCTGCAGGGGCAAAAATTTGAGCAAGGGCGGGTTGTTTGCTGGCTCCTGCGACCATGAAGATAACGCATCGGGCCCGGTTGATTAAGGGGACTGTAAAGGTAATGCGGGGTTGACCGTCTTTGTTGCCGACGGTTACTAGGGCATCCCGGACCTCCAAGGCTGCTGTGCCGGGAAATAGAGAGGCTGTGTGGGCGTCGTCTCCTATGCCCAATAAAATGATGTCGAAGGCCGGAAACTCGCCCTCGGATATTTTGAAGAACTGCTGTAATTCGGTTTGGTGCGCTGCAGCGTCGGCTGCGGGGTCGCCGGCGCCTGTGGGCATGGGGTGGATGTTGCTGGCGGGGATATTCACTCGATCGAGCCATGCGAGGCGCGCCATTTTTTGATTGCTGTCTGGGTGTTCTGGGGGAACGTAGCGTTCGTCGCCCCAGAAAACGTGAATTTTGTCCCAAGGCAGGTCTTGGGCTGCTATCGCTCTGTAGAGGGGTTCCGGTGTACTTCCGCCCGCTGCGGCGATCGTACAAAGTCCGCGTTCTGCTATGGCTTCTGAGATTTTCGACAGCACAATCTCGAGGGATCGATCTATCAGTTGTTCCCGATTTGCTAATACTTCTACGATTTTTTTCATTAATTTCCTCTCAACTTTTCTTGGGTGTTGTTCTCAGCAATTGCCAATTTTACCTTGACATTTTGGTTTGAGGTCGAGCTGCTAACAGACCCGGCTGGCCGGACACAGCATCCCATAAAATTTTATCATCTTATGCCCCTTGATTTAAGGAAAGCAAGACATATTTCTACCAGTGCTTTATTGATTTTCATCGGTTGCATTGAGCTTTCGCAACTTTCAATCAAAATTTCGATCGTACTCGGAGCATCTGGGCAGAAAGTAAAAAGCGTTTTTTGGGAGTGCGATCCGTCCCGCACAGCAAAATCTATAAATATAGCCAGCCGGACGATCGCACACCGACAGTAAAAGCCAAACCGAGATGCTCCCGATCGCACTTACCCCCGCATAGCAAAAATAATCAAGATTGATGTGGTAGACTAGGAAAAATAGTTTTAAATCCGCATGATCGGAAGGAAGCAAAACTATGTCAATTTTTAAGCGATTTCCTACATCTGTCCGCTATCTAATAGCGCGGTTGCGCCACTGGACGCAACCCGCCGTTTGGGCTCCCTTAGCCGTGCTGTGTGCGGGGGGGTTATTTATCTGGGAGGTCTCTGTAAATCCAGAAAGGTTGAGTATAGATGGCGAAGAAGAACCAGCCTCAAACACTCCAGCTTCGCTATCGGGACTATCTGCTGAAGATACCGCCATTGCGGCTGAAATCGACAGCTCACCAGTGCTAGTCAATCAGTTTAATGGCTCTACTGCTTCTGAACTAAACTTGTTAAATTCATCAGTAGTAAAAAGCAAAGGTTTATTCGAGGAACTTCGAGATCGGGACTTAGAAACTCCTCAGCCATCTTTAGCCCCCAAGCGGGTAGGAAGCAGCGGATTTTTATCCTTGTCAAATTTAGCAAATTCTGCTGTCGAGGCCGGAAACAATAACCTCCAAAATTCCACCTTGCCAAGTTCAAACGCAACATCAGCGTTGAGTTTATCTAGCAGCGGGAGACTAACTTCCGGGATAAAAACGATCAAGCCTGAGTCTGGGGGTACAGCGACAGCAACTTTATCGCAGGCGTCGAGTGATGCTAATTCAGATAAACAAAACGAAAATTCTCTGCCTTTGAGTCCGCTGCAAGCAGCTATGAAAAAATACGTCGTTGCTAACACTTCGCCAACGGCGGCTTCGGCTGAAAAAACAGCAGACTCGGCTAAATTGCTCGATCGACCGGCTTCCGATCCGGCGGCAGGAAATGCGACCAATTTGCTCCCAACGACCGCTACAGCTCAAAGTGGAGCCACTCCAGTGAATGTTCCCACAGCACTTCTCCCACTTGTGGCTCCGACAAATAATGTGAGCAAGGAATCTCAAGAATTCTTAAAACCGACAGCTACAGTCCCTGAATCATTAGCGGGGTTAACTTCCCGAGTACCGAGCCTTCCCGAAATTAATGCAGGGGCTGCAACGGTGGCTTTGCCGAAAAATCCCTACCAAACTAATTTATCTGGCTCAGGCTTCGCACCTGAAGTTCAACCTGTGGCACTTCCAGTAGCCATACCTTCGCCAACACCTCTACTTCCCAATGTCGGTGCATCTCCCTTTCCAAGTGGGATTGGGGGAAGCAAGATAATTAGCCCTCAATTCTCTCCCAATGCAGCGAATTCTCAATTTCAAACACCTCCACCGAGTCAGCTTAATTTGCCACAGCCGCCTAACTTTGGAGTTGTTCCCCAAAACACAAATCAGGGCGTGCAGCCCATTCAACCTCAAACTTTTTCTACACCCCGCTCCCTGGCTCCGGGACGCTACATTGGCGGTGGCGAAATCAATACTTTTTCTAATCCTTAAATGATGGAAGTGGGGCTACGAAAACGATATTATCAATTCCCAATGCCCAATTCCCAATGTTAGTGGTAAAACTTACCTAGCGGCGGCCCGCACCAACAACAATCCCCCGATTCCCAAGCCAAACACGATAGGCAACCAAGCCGAAAGAATCGGAGTCAAAACAGCTTTCACGCCCATAGAACTGGTGATGAAAGAAAATACGTAGTAAGTGAAAATCACAACTACGCTAATACCAAAACTCGTTCCTCGCCCGGAGCGGCGCGGTTGAGTTCCCAAAGCTGCTCCCACTAAACCGAATACCATGCACACGAAAGGAAAAGCATATTTTTCTTGAATTCGCACCTTTAATTTGCGAATTTGCGGTTCGTCGCCACTGTTTTTAAGGATATCCAAACGCTCTAAGGCTTGGGCAATGTTCATTTCCTTGAAATCCCGCGCTCTAGCCGCTAAATCTAAGGGCGTGCGGGGGAGTTGCAATTGCTGGTGTTGAAACCTAACTATATTGCGGTAAGAGCCGTCAGGAGCAACTATATAAGCGGTTCCGTTGAAAAAATCCCAGGTATTTTCTGAGGGATTCCAAGTAGCTGATTCTGAAGAAACGATTTGATTGAGGCCTGGGGTGGAGCGATCGATAATTGTTAAACCTTTCATTTGCTGGCCGTCAAATTGTTCTGCATAAAAAAAGCGGGCCAGGATTTCGTCGCCGCCTTTTTCTGGTTTGCGAAATTCTGTGTAGATAATATTTCTATCTTGAAATGTCGGTTTTTCTCGCTTGAGGGCTCTGTCTAAAGTCAGAGTTGCTCTGTAGCTGGCGGCGGGTACAACTAGCTCTTGCAAACCAAAAGTTAAGCCTGCAACAATTAAACTCATTATCACAGCAGGCAGTATTAATCGGTAAACGCTAACTCCGCAACTGCGAAGGGCGATAAGTTCGCTGTCGCTGGACATTCGGCTGTAGGCCATTAAGGTTGCTAGCAGCATTGACATGGGGAAAGCCAATACTACGAAGTAGGGAATTTGCAGGAGAAAAATTTCTATGGCTGCGCTGTAGGGGAGGCCGGATTCTGCTACTCTGCGGACTAATTCAAATAAAGCTCCAACTGTGACGGCGACGGATGTAAAGAGTCCGACGCCAAAGAGAAATGGCCCGATTAGTTCTTTGGTAATGTACCAGTCCATTACTGAAATTCTCGGCAGCCAGTTGATGGGATTCAAAGAATTGGATATTGCTATTTTCATAGTTTGGGCTTTTTGCAGTTTGCTCCTCAATCTAACATCTCAAATCTAAAATTATGGCCATGGGGAATGCCTTCAAAAGACTATCGCACGAAGTTGTCGCCTAAGTAATACTGACGCACTAAAGGATTGCTGTAGAGTTCTTCTTCAGCCCCGGAGGCTAAAATTTGGCCGTCTCGCATGATGTAGGCTCGATCGGTAATTTCGAGGGTTTCTCGGACGTTGTGATCGGTGATGAGGATGCCGATTTTACGATCGCGCAATTTAGCAATAATGGTTTGAATTTCGTCTACGGCGATCGGATCGACGCCTGCAAACGGTTCGTCTAAAAATAGGAACATCGGGCCGTCGCGCCCCGCAGCTAATGCTCTGGCCAGTTCAGTCCGCCGCCTTTCTCCCCCCGATATTTGAATTCCCAAACTGGATGCTATTTTTTCTAAGCGAAATTCTTGCAATAGGAAATCGACTCGCTCGCGCCATTCCCAGCGCGGCACTTGAGTTTGTTCTAGGACTAACAAAATGTTGTCGCGCACGCTCATGTTGCGAAAAATGCTTGCTTCTTGAGCGAGATAGCCAATTCCCAAATGTGCTCGCTGGTGCATCGCCAATTTAGTGATGTCTAAATCATTTAGCCAAACGGTGCCTTGATTTGGTTTTTCTAATCCGGTTGCTATGTAAAATGTTGTGGTTTTGCCGGCACCGTTGGGGCCGAGCAGTCCTACTATTTCTCCTTGGGCTACCGAAAGGTTGACGCGACTGACTACATTGCGTTTTCCGTAGGATTTGTGAATATTTTCGAGTACAATTTTCATTTTCGCTCCCGGCAAGCTCTACAAGCTAAATTTCAGACTGCTGCTGTGTGCGATCGAGTCTCTAATTTAAATTTTACCTTTTCAAGTTTGTGAGTTTTATAAAGACGAAATTTCGCATCTATCCCAAGTAGTATGTTTTGGCTGAGGCGAAATTTCGCTGCTGCAAGCCACTGTTACCGGGGGGCTGTAGTTGGACGTGGGGAGCCAACTGTATTTTGGGCTGCCGCATCTTGTTCCGGGGCAACCAGATAAACAGATTCTACCTGTCCTGGGTTGTCTGGCAGGGCAATAAACCGCCCTTCGTCGATCAGGTATGTTATGGTTTCGCCGCGTAGGCTGTTGCCCTGCTGCAATACGTAAACGTCTCCGCTGAGAATGATCCGGCGCTCGCGGCTGAAGTATTGAGCTTGAGCTGCGGTTGCTTGTATTTGGCGGGCTGGATAGTTGATTTGGACGTTGCCGCGGGCTGTCACGATGCCGGTTTTGGAGTCGGCTTCTTGAATGTCCGATCGCACGCTGAGAGTGCGGGGCGGCCCGGCTTGCGGGTAGGTGGGAGAGGCTATCGCGCCTGCCAGAGTCAGGGGCAACAGCAGCGATAATCCTTTGAATATGCCGGAATTGAGCAGTTTAGCGGAGGGCATCATAAGCTTGGAGCCTCAATATTTGTGAAATTACTGAAGGGCATTATATCCAGTTAGATATTTTATCTTAACGGCCAGAAAGATTCCCGTGAGGTCGATCGATTGACCCGATAGTCTCAACCAATTATCCTAGCAAGACAACAGCGAATTTAATTGGCTATTTTGCTGAGTGGCTGCAACTGTCTTACCCAGAAACCGGCAAGATACTCGTTCCACAGTCAATTAATCTGCTTGGGCAGCCAGCCCTCCTCTGTGTAGAGGCTAAGTATACTGCACCCTAATACAAATATTTATTTAACTTTTTGGTACTTTGATAATTAGCGGCAATTGCAAGCCGGCAACTTCTGTACCTGCGAACAACGGTTGAAATTTAGCTACTTCTTCCGGGCCAGCTTGTTGCAAAGCGCTCAAAAGTTTAGCACTTTGTCCGAGCAAGTCTTCAACAGCAATTCCAGCATAACTAGGCTGATAAAAACTGAGCCGATTTATTCCTTCTCCCAGCAATATGACTGCACCGCGCCAGTTTTGATTTCCTAAGTGATAAAGCGCGACCGCAATTTGCAAGATTCCCTGATAAAACCTTTTTTCCGGCTCGCAGGCTTCCATCCACAAAGCCTCTAAAGTATCGTGACAAGCGTAAAATTCTTGGCTGTTAAACTGTTCAACACCTTGCCAAAACTCGATCGGGATTTCCTCTGTCATTCGATTGGGGATTGGGGATTTTCGATGGCGGATATATGTTTGAGTAGGCGGCGATCGATTGTTTTTTAATAGCTAAGTCTTAAAAATAGGAAAACTTCCGAATGATTTTCAAAACTACTGCCATTTCACGACCGCCTACTTAACCAATTACATAGTCTCTCTGACAGCTTGAATCTGATCCATTCCTATTTCCTGATTAGTTCCAGCAAAATCGTTGTCTGGCGTCAGAAATAACATACAGTGACACTCTTTCCGCTCGCGCATGGGAATGCAGGGACAGTTCCAGTAGGCGGCTTTTACTTCGGCTTCTTTATCTTCGTAATGGCGACAAGGGCATAAGGGAGCGCCTAGTTCATCCTTGTGTTTTGCTAGTCCTTCTATCACGACAGCAGTGACGGAAGGTTCGGAACAAAAGTAAGTTCCCGTGCGCTTGGCGTAGGTTTCGGAGAAATTCTTCATTGCCTCCAAAGTTTTTTCGTTGGATAGTTTAGATTTTTCTGTTGTGTTCATAGTTTAGGATCGGAGTTGAGGATGCTACGAGCTTTTGACAATTGTAGCGCAGAATGTGATTTTAAACACTGGTATATTTCTGTTTAGTTACAAGGAAGAAAACCTTGACAAAGATTGAGTTTTAGGTTGTTGGTTTTTTAGTGGTTTTTGTCTATCCCGGAGGGTGCGGGAAACTGGCGGCAGAGCGAGTTTTTGAAGCTACCAAAAGATTTGGGCGATCGATCGCCCTCAACAATCATCCCCCAAAGGGGATAAAAATCGGCTAAGATAGCACGGCGCTCTTTCTGTGACGGTTATAGGCACGGCATCTGATGGCAACTTCCCCGAACCGCACCGGCACCCGTGATCGAAAATCTCCTCCGTCTGGGCTGATTTGGCCGGCTGACACCGAGTTAGTCGGATTAGTGTTTGAATTGACTCCCCGCGCTGCTAGCTATCTGTACGCGCAGTATGCTATAGGTTTGCACGCTTGGTTTTTAGCTCAAGTGCAGCAAACTGACCCGGATTTATCGCAACTTTTGCACGATGAACAGTCAGAAAAAGCCTTTACTATTTCGGGATTGGAAGGTGATTTGCTCCCTGGTGGCAAAGAATTTCAGCTTTTGGGCGATCGAATTTATCGCTGGTACGTAACAGGACTTTCAAAGCCAGTAGTGCAGTGGCTGAGTCAGTGGCTGCCAAATTTGCCCGAAGAGATAGATTTACGAAATGCTCCGCTGCTAATTCGCTCTTGGGATATTGCTTTTGCTCCCACAACTTACCAGCAATTACTAACAGCAGAAATCCCATTATCCCACAACATAAAACTTAGTTTTGTGACTCCTACAAGCTTTCGCAGCAAAGGCCATCATTTCCCTTTGCCAGTTCCCGAAAATGTTTTTCACAGCTATTTGCGCCGCTGGAATAACTTTTCGGGGGTAAATTTTGACCAAACAGAATTTTTGAATTGGATTGATGAAAATGCAATTATTAGCCGCCACAAATTGGAGTCGCAAAAGGTAGTGGCGGGCAAAAAAGGCATGGTAACGGGGTTCACTGGGGCTGTGGAATTTGGTCTAGGGCGATCGGCTCACAATCGCCCTGATTTTGTACAATTATTTTATGCTTTGGGGCGGTTAGCGCCTTATTGCGGCACAGGCCACAAAACAACTTTTGGATTGGGACAAACGCGAGCACAATGGTTGACAGAAGCCCTACCTGAAGTGTCAATACAAAGCCTCTTGGGGGCGCGAATAGAGGAATTGACAAAGAAGTTTATGGCACTGAGAAAGCGTAAAGGTGGAAGTCGCGCTGCTGAGATTGCGGAAACTTGGGCGACGATTTTGGGACGCCGGGAATTGGGGGAATCTTTGTTTGATATTGCTGCTGATTTAGAAATGCCTTATGAAACTGTGAAAACTTACGTGAAGTTGGCAAGAAGGGCTTTGAAAGTGGAGGATTAGCGCGAATTTGTTGACTGTTGACTGTTGAATGATGACTGATGACTGATGACTGCTGACTAAGGACTCTTAGTAAATAGATATATGTTGTCTCGCTGATATTTGAGTTGAAATTGAGGGTTGTTTTTTAGTTGAGTTATGAGGTTTTCCACAAAAGCTCGATCGCTCATCCAGCCAGGATATCTGAGGTTAAGTAATACATAATCAAATTCTGCGAGAGTTGCAGGCGGCGCCTGAGCCTGAGTTAATCTTACTACAGGGCGGTGCGCTAAATGCGGAGCAATCTGAGCAGTTGTTAAAACACTGCCTTTGGTTTCAACAAGAGAAATTGCTTCTCTGGTAGCTGGCAAAGTGTCGATCCCATTTAAATAAATAGTCCAAAAATACCCGTATTTCGCTAAAGCTAAGAAAGCAATCAATGACCAAATTACAATGACTCTAGGCAATGGATAATTAGGAAGTGGCAATCTATCAAATACTGTTTTTCCCTTTTGCTGATTGCTAGCTGCTAAACTGGAAATTATGGCCACCAATAAAAACGGCAATATCGGCACAGAATATTGATGAATTAAATCCCGCTGAGCGGGGATATCGGAAAGAATATTCATCGCCAACATTGGCACAGCACTAATTAAAGATGACAGATGACGCGGAGACAGCCACCAAATTACTGGTAATAGCAATAACGCTAAATATTCAAAAGTTTCTAAAGAAAACAAACGCCCTAAAACTATATTTGGTTTCACTATTAAATTAATAGCAATTTCAAAAACTGAGTTGCCCAAATATTGATATCGCCCTATTCCCGCGTGTTCTCTTCCCTGATTAAAATACGGTATAACTGCCTGAGTAACTACCAGGAACCAACCCGCGCCTAGAAAGAGAGCTATGAGTCCACAATTGCGTTTTTTGTCAAAACATAACAGCCACAAACCCATCGCAGCCACAGTTAAAGATAGCACGGCTTTGCAGCTCAAAACTAATACAATCGCAGCACAAAACCACAAGGTTTTATTCAGCCTCGCGGTTAAGATTGCTGCTAGCAGTGCTGGTAAAGCAATGACTTCTGGGTGGAAGTCGAAGAGATTGACATTAAATACTGCGGGATAAAGTAGATATACGGCTGAAATTGCCATTGCTTTTCGTTCGTTTAATCCCGCTTGACGTGCCAAACTCCAACTCGGCCAAGCGCCTAAAGCTAGGGAAACAGCTTGCACTAAAAAAAGCCAGTGAACATCGGGATATATTTTGTAAAGTAAAGCTAGTGGATAGAAAATAAAAGCAGCGTGATCCCCCCAAATATTTATTGCCATTAAAGAGGAAAATGGCGTTTGATTTTGGGAGATTAAATAAATTGCTTGGTCAAAAATTGCTAAGTCGAATGCAGTTGACTGAAACAAAGCGTGCCGCGCGCTGCTGGCGGCAAATAAGACTATCGTTGTCACGACAATCATTAAAAATACTGGATGAGATTTTAGGGATTTGAAAGTTAGCATTTTATTGGTTTAATCAGCCCTTCGTTTAAATAGCAGGACTTCGTTTTTTTGATAAGTTAATTTAAAATCGGGAGAAGTTTTAAGTTTATTTGCTAAAGTAGCACCAAGTTTTTCAGTATCGGGCCAGGGATGGCGCAGGTTTAATAATATGTATTGAAATTCAGCTAAATTTGTTTGGGGGGAAATTTGTGACAGCAATTTTACTATTGGGCGGTGGGTAAAGTGAGGGGCAAGTCTATTATCTGTTAAAATACTGCTTTGGGGTTGAACTTGTGCGACTGCTTCGCGTGTAGCTTGCCAGGTATCTACTCTATTTAGGTACAGATAAAAATCTTTATATTCGCCCACACATAGGAAGATTAGTAATGACCAAATTATCATGATTCTCGGCAATTGAATTCCCTGCCAAAGTTGAGAAATTCGGAAGTTTTTAAATTGTGGCAGATTGACCCATGTTAAAAAATGTTGCTTATTTACTTTATCCTCTTCCTTGTTGCCTTTTATTTCTTCCCTGTTCCTTGTTTCTTCCTTCGCGATAACTGCTAAAAATAAGAATGGAATTACAGGCACTGAATACTGATAGGCTAAGCTGCGTTGAAATGACAAGTCAGAGAGGATATTGATCAGCAGGGTAGGGAGGGCAGGAATTAGCGCTGTTAAATATTGTAGGCGTAGTTTGCCAGAGAATGGCAATAGCAGCCAAATCACAGGTAAGGTGAGGAGAAATAAATATTTGAATGTATCGAAGGAAACGATTTTTCCTAATACTAACTGTGGTTTTAATATGAGATTGATGATAATTTCTAGTACGGATTTGCCTAAATAGCTGTAGCGCCCGACTCCAGCGACTTCGCTGCCGCTAAAGAAGGGGATGATTTTCTGGGAAGCTATCAAAAACCAAGCTGCACCAAGCAAAAGTGCGATCGCCCCGTACCGTTGCTTTTTTTCGCAAAAAAACAGCCAGAAGCCCATAGCAACAACGGTTAGGGACAAAACCGCTTTGCAACTGAGAACTAACACAATAGCGGTACAAAACCACACAATTTTATTTAAACGTGCCGCCAAAATTGCTGCTAAAAGTGCGGGTAAAGCGATTACTTCCGGGTGAAAATCAAATAAATTGATGTTAAATACCACCGGATAGAGCAAATAAATCAATGCGATCGCACGGGATTGTTCTTGATTCAAACCTGCCAAACGCGCTAAACTCCACGTAGGCCAAGCGCCCAGGGATAATACAACTGCTTGTACCAACAGCAGCCAATGCACATCCGGGTAAATTTTGTACAGCAAAGCTAGCGGATAATAGATTACCGCTGCGTGATCGCCCAAAATATGAATCCCCATTAAAGAAGAAAAAGGCGTTTGGTTTTGGCTGATTAAGTAAATTGCTTGGTCAAAAATTCCCAAATCGAAAGCTGTTGATTGGAATAAAGCGTGGCGTAAACTGCTACACAAAAAGAAAATTGTCGCAGCAGTAGCGATCGCCCAAACCAAACTCGACGGTAGCTGCGATCGACCTTCCTCTCTATTTTCGCCGATCGAGACACTGATGTCCTCACGGTCATCAGCAAAATTTTCCCTATTCTGCATGAAATATGGCACTAGGTGGTCACTCAAAATATGATTCCATCGAATGTGCTTTCCACGCAATAGTTAACCACTAATTTTTATCCCCGCAATCGTAATATTAGAATAATCCACAAAACATTACAAAATTGTGAAAGCAATAACTCTTCTCGGCTCCACAGGCTCCATCGGCACTCAAACTCTGGATATTGTAGCTCAATACCCCGATCAATTTCGGATTGTCGGGTTAACCGCCGGACGAAATGTAACGTTGCTGGCCCAGCAAATTCGCCAGTTTCGACCGGAAATTGTCGCGATTTGCGACGAAGATCAATTACAGGAATTGAAAGAGGCGATCGCAGATCTCGACCCTCAACCTATTTTACTTGCTGGCGAGTCAGGCGTTGTCGAAGTTGCCCAATACGGTGACGCTCAAGCCGTCGTCACGGGAATAGTTGGCTGCGCCGGTTTGTTGCCAACAATTGCGGCTATCAAAGCAGGCAAAGATATTGCCTTAGCCAATAAAGAAACATTAATCGCAGGGGGCCCCGTTGTCAACCCCTTAATCGAAAAATACGGCGTTAAAATATTACCTGCTGACTCGGAACATTCGGCAATTTTTCAGTGCCTCCAAGGTGTTATGGTTGGCGGGTTACGGCGAATCATTCTCACTGCTTCGGGGGGTTCTTTTCGAGATTTACCGATCGAGAAATTAGCAGGAGTAACAGTAGCCGATGCTTTGAAACATCCGAATTGGTCGATGGGGCAGAAAATCACAATTGATTCTGCTACTTTGATGAATAAAGGATTAGAAGTAATTGAGGCTCATTACTTGTTCGGAATGGATTATGACGACATTGATATTGTCATCCATCCTCAGAGCATAATTCACTCGTTAATTGAGCTGCAAGATACCTCGGTTTTGGCGCAATTGGGATGGCCGGATATGCGATTGCCGCTGCTTTATGCTTTGTCTTGGCCGGAGCGAATTCATACAGATTGGGAACGGCTGGATTTGGTAAAAGCTGGGGATTTAACTTTCCGAGAACCCGACCACGAAAAGTATCCTTGTATGCAGTTGGCTTATGCGGCGGGACGTGCGGGCGGTTCGATGCCTGCGGTGCTGAATGCGGCAAACGAACAGGCGGTAGCGCTATTTTTGCAGGAGAAGATTCAGTTTTTGGATATTCCGAAGTTGATTGAGAAGGCCTGCGACAAACATCAAGCCGATAACTGTGAAAGTCCTGGTTTAGACGATATTTTGGCCGCGGATAGGTGGGCGCGGCAGGAAGTTTTGGCAGATAGTATGGAATTGGGCGATCGTATTCTTTCGGTTCGCTAATTGTATCAGCAGACTTGCAATTACCCACAAGCCCGCCGGGGAATGAATTCCCCGTCTCATAGCTAAAGTCGGTTGAAACCGACTGCCCAACGTTGATAAATATCCAGTCCTCTTTCAGAGGACTTTAGCTATGAGACAGGGGTTTTTAACCCCTGGCGGACTATGCCAAAAAGTGCAAGATATCGGCAAAACCCTATAAAAAATTGACCTGATTTTAGTCTTTTATTGACTAATTCCCAACTTTTACCGCCAAATCAGCAGCACTCATCTTTTCGTACATTTCAAAAGGTTGGTGAATCCAAGGATTGTCAGCCAAATAATCTACATAATAATCCGGCTTTGCAACAGAACAAGCCTTGTACCAGAGTACAGCAGTCCGAATTTCCTGAATATCCTCGCCGTAGCGACTCTTGAGCCAAGCGATACCTTGCTCTAAACTAATTCCCGAATCGACCAAATCGTCAACCAGGAGAATGCGGCTGCCCAAATTATCGCCCACCATTGTCAAATCGCGGGCAAACTCGATCGCGCCCCGGACATTTCCCTCGGCCCCACCATAAGACGAGGCCGCTAAAATGGCCAAAGGTTTGTCGAAAATCCGCGACAGAGTATCCCCAACCCGCAGCCCTCCCCTCGCCAGACAGACAATTTGATCGAATTTCCACCGAGATTCCTCAATTTTTACAGCCAAATCCTCAATTTTTCGATGGTATTGAGACCAAGAAACGTAAAGGTCGCTCATGCCTAATATTATTGAAATATCAAAGGTATTATTAAATATTTTGGGGGAAATGACATGGATGCAGAGGAACTTCTCAGACGGTATGCAGCCGGAGAACGGGTTTTTCACAAAGTAGACCTGAGCGGTGCCCATATCTCAAGGACAAATTTGCGCGATATTGACCTGAGTCACGCTAATTTAAAAGGTGCAAATTCGATCGGTCTCACCCTCTACAGAGCTAATCTGTATCAAGCAGATATCAGTCAAGCCAACCTCTCCCAAGCCAACCTCATGTCCGCTAATTTTGGCGAATGCGAGGCGGTGGGAGCGAACTTGAGCGGAGCCATCTTGCGGAGTGTCGTCTTCAGCGGGGCCGATTTAACGGGGGCGAGTCTCAGGGGTGCAGACATGAGAGATGCAAACCTTCAGGGGGCAATTTTGATTCAAGTTTATGCAGTTAACGCTAACTTGCAAGGTGCAAACTTGACAGAAGTAAAGCTTTGCGGAATCAACCTGAGCAAAGCAAATTTAACGGATGCGAACTTAACACAAGCTGACCTCAGCCGTGCTAACCTAACTCAAGCAAATCTGAGTTGGGCTAATTTGACGGAAGCAAATCTGGAAAAAGCTGATTTGAAGGGAGCCGATTTGAGCGGAGCTAACTTGAGTTGTGCAAATCTCCATCAAGCAGATTTGAGCGGAGTTTCCCTTAAGGGAGCAAATCTCCGGGGAGCAAACTTGCATCAAGCTTCTTTGCGCGGGACAAATTTGGATGAAGCGAATCTGAGAGAGGCCATGATGCCTGACGGGACAATCTGTGACTAAATAAGCTGAGAAAATAGAAGTTAAAACCGCAGGGTGCCTATGGCGCACCCTACATTTAGGCTAATGCCTAATTTTTTTAAGGGGATTTAATTCTGCCTTCAAGTGACAGTGCATTTAAAGAGTAGTGGCAAAAAATTTAGAACCGAGTTTAATCTACAACCTTCAGCCAGCCCCGGCGAACGGCGTGGAGCAAGCGGTTGATGGCTGTTTGATCTTCTTCGGTAAGACAGTCATTTAACAGCGCTGTCTTGAGCTGTTGTCGGTGAGTGGGAGTCAGCAGACCGGAGTGATATACCTGAAAGACTAGCTCTGCAATAGTAAATTGAGGTAAAAGCGTTTGGGTTGTCATCATGTGTTTTTTTTTGAACTCACTTTTGACAGTATTGACTGATTTTTCCAAAATTGATGTGATTCAACTACGGGAGTAAATGTGATCGAT
The DNA here is from genome assembly GCF_036701585.1 of Microcoleus sp. POL10_C6. Lineage (NCBI taxonomy): Bacteria > Bacillati > Cyanobacteriota > Cyanophyceae > Oscillatoriales > Microcoleaceae > Microcoleus > Microcoleus sp. POL10_C6. The sequence goes on from NZ_JAUBRB010000032.1 coordinate 55,906, forward strand.
TGGCTATTGATGAGTGATTTGTGTCAGCCGAACTTGGGGATCTGATATTTCCTCGATCGCCCTGCTACTTGAAACATAAACCCCGTCCCGATTCCTTGCTTCTGGCAACCCCCACGTCTCTACTTTTGGTTAAGAAACGGTGACAAATAAATTAATATTTATCTATTAAGAGATTACTAATGACTGCTAGCGAAATCGCTCTGCTTAATTCAAGGTAAAACTTTTAGCCTGTTTATAAACCCGCTTTTACCTACATTTACCTAGTTTCTTGCTGTGGTCTGTTTTCCGTGGATATACTTAATAACCCGCCCAAAGACAGATACAAGTTTCCGATAGGAGCGGGCATCCGCCCCAAATTTTAACCTTTAGTTCAAGCTCCCAGATTCATATGTGAAGTCAATCTAAAATCTAAAATCTAAAATCTAAAATCTAAAATCGACTGACTGCTTAAAATCAAAAATCCCGGCTTCTTCAAGAAACCGGGTCGAGCTTTTCGATCGCAGTACAAATTTTTTTTGAGAAGGCTAATGGAGCGACCTACTCACTTCAATCTTATTGTTGGGAAAGCTTGACAGGAGAGAAAGTAGAAATACTCATCTCAACTTCTTGTGTGAGGGGACTAATCGGAAATCCTGACCCATCCGCGGCGGATGGCGTGCAGCAGGCGGTTGACTGCATCTCTGGCGTCTTCGCTGAGAGCGCTTTGGCAGAGTTCGCGCAATCCGTGGCTTTCAGTGCGAGTCAGATTGCCTGAATTGGTGACTTGATAGAACAGTTCAGCGATCGCGCGATCAGATTTTAAAGTCAGAGCTTGCATGAAATCTCGTTGAACTCGACTATTATAATATCGAGCATTTGAGAAAAAAGTAGGGTGATTGCAGTCGGCTAAGCTTTGTGATCGTTCTTGGCTCGATTTGTGACCGAAGTCTGCCAGTATACGTGATTTAAATCACAAACAACCACAGACCTCGATCGCATAAGCTATAATTGGGGTGGTAGCCTCAAGGTTTGACAAAACCTCGAAAAGCGCTGAACGCAAGACCTTTAGCACCTCGCGCCGCGCAGCAGGAGTAAGTCAGCTCAACATCGCAGGCTCTGGACTTGGATAGCTGTGAAACTTTGGCTTTTAGACACTTGCAGCTTGCAGCTCAGAGCATAAAGTTGCGATCGGCGAGCCACGGCCTGAGATACAATAATTATAAATACTTCTATCCCATCTATAGACAGGGAGGTAAAAAAATGATAATGATTAGCTACTTTTCGATTGCCTTAATCGTTTTTCTTGTTTGGTTCAAAAGTTTTTGGAATGATACTGCGACATCTAAAAAAGACGTGATATCTTGGATAGCCTTAATAATCGGCCCTCTGGTTTGGCCTGTTGTTCTGCCCCTATCCCTTTTGCAAATTACCAGCAAAAAGTCTGTGGTACAAACAGCTCAATGCGAGCAAGAATTATAATAAATTGTGGAAGTAACTGGCTTCAACACACTTGCTTATCTCTTCCTAAATTATTCGGCCTGCATCGCTCCTGGCAGCGAGTAATTTATCTTGTTTCATTGTAAAAAAAATGCAGCGAGAAGGTAGAATCCCCTAAAAATTCTGAATCCTAAAACAGTATTTTTTTACAGCTATCAAATTCTGCCTTCTGCTTTTTTACCCCGCCCAAAAACGGCTACAAGTTTCCGACAGGAGTCGGCTGCTGCCCTAAAATTGAGGCTTTTCTTCAAGCTCTCCTATTCCTCTGTGGAATAAATCTCAAATCTCAAATCGTTCAACTGAGCGAGATTGACTCACCGCTCGCCGAAGGTCTCAGGCCGAAGTATCCAATCGACTGATGCCTAATTTTCTGTCACATCGTGAATTAATGGTGCGGATCAGTCAAAATTGTTCAGGCAAAATTGTCAGACTCAAATTATCGGACAGCGACCAGAAAATTTTTACCCAAAAATTATTTACCACCTCAACCAAGCTCAAAATTAATATGCAATCTAACATGGCCTGTAGCTTGCAAAAATATAACTTAAGACATATTTTCGCCTGCCACTGACCAACTTAAGAATTTTCATGACTTCCGGCAACTGCGTACCATTAATCGAAGGTGGGAAAATCCTGGCTAGGCGTGGAAAAACAGCTAGGATCTTTGCCCTTTAAGCTTTTCCTGCTCCCTTTTTTCAAATCGTAGTAGCTTTAAACAGGAAATTGTAGAGTTCGTTGGCGCCCAAAATCCCTAACTCTTACCGCAGTTAGATAGACAATTCAAGGCAGAGACCGCAATATGAAATAGGCAACAAAAACTGTTTCACATCTCAAGTAGGACTTATTTTTGGCAATCGGGCATCCGGAGTGTATAACGCGAGCCAGTTAAATTTTTAGAGGTACGAGATGTTTGGGAACTTCTAAAAAAAAGTGCCGTCACGGTATCCAAATTAGTTATTTGCATAAAAAGTAGGAGTCAAAATGAACAAAGTATCTGAGAAACCAATTTATAGAGTTCTTAATCTATTGTCGCTGTTAGGGCTGACCTACTATGCAGCTACTTCCATCAATTATATTTTCGAGAGTGACGCTCACATCTATAGGTACGATAGCCAGAGCAATTCCAACGCGTCACCAGCGCAGCTTGCAGCACACCGCTATGAATAAATAGTAGAGATTTTATCTGAATGAATGCCGAACCAAATTTCGGGGAATTTGCTAATCGTTAATGCTCAGCTCGAAGTTAACAACAATTAGTAAAAAAGTTTTTCCTAAAAACTTAAGATTTTCACTCACAGGTATTAGCCCTCGAATGGGGAGCATCTCACTTTTGCAGCCAAGCTAGAAATTGGAGTTGGGAGGCAGAAGGCAGGAGACAGGAGGAAATAGGAAGAAAGAAGGAGCCAGAAGAAGTGTTTTTACAAAAATGAGATGCTCCCGATCGAATGTACCACAAAAATTAACTGTTTAATGGGTTATCAAAAAAGACCAGAGTGATGAAAGGATGGCCAAGCATTTTCATCATTAAAAGCATTAATAGCTTTAGTAATCGCTTCATCAAGAACATTTGAAGGTGGATACGCTTCAGGACGGAAAATCGCTTTGATTTTTGCCCACTATAACTAGATGGGAGATAAATCCGGCGAGTAGGGATGTAAGAATTTTACTGGGGAGCCGATAGATACCATCAAAAAAATGACGGCTTCAGCATTATGAACAGGTAAATTATCCATAACTACAATTGTGCCAACCCATAACTGCGATTTATCTGTGGACTAAATCTAAAATCTAAAATTTAAAATCTAGTGACAGTACCGTCACAAATCTACCGACCCACCGTTCGTCCCAACTCCACCAAAAGACGATCGCTGCATTGTATGATGATCCGGATCGATGTGGATCATGGTTGAAATGACGGATTGTGGTTTAAAAACAGGGTTTTTTAGCCAAAATTCTGCGTTGATCGTGACGGATTTGGCTGGAAACATCCAGGTGATGAGGCTCAAAAGCCTCTCCAGGACAGTGTTGGGATGCACTTTTGATTAAATACGACCTCCAGCGTGCGTCGGCTTGCTGTGAAAGCCAGTTAAAAAATTTTGATTTGTGGGGAACTCTTGGGGAAAATCTAAAGTCTGGTCAACTACAGTGTACTTAAAAGAAATCGCAGCTTAGTTCCAGCCCCATTGCGGGCGATCGAACTCTCCGGCGATCGACAGTGCCCGCGGGCCCAGTGCAACTTCTCAATCTTGAGAGCATACTCCCATTAAAAATGGTCTCTGTGTATCTTCCGGGTATTGTTTGAATAATGACTAGCCATATCGATGGTCATTATGGTAAACTCGCAAACGTTTAACTGGAATATTTTCGTGTTAGAGGAGGCAGTGGTGGAGTCGAGAGTCAAAAGCAGGAAACAACCGAGATTTGCTGCTCAACGAATACAGGATTCAACTCGCGCTCCGAGGCTCGCTGCTGACAATTTAAATTACATGACAGCTTATAGCAGCCGGGTAAATTAGGGTCTCAACCGATGTCCGGTTTCATTTATTGAATCCCTTTGGAGGGAAAAGTGTATTGTAGAAAAATGATTGATCTTTTAGGAGGAGTGTAAATGACACAGGTAACAAATCCAACACAACCAGCAAGTTCACTACCAGGTGGTGGTGGCGGTGGCTCAACCGTTATCGGCATCACTGGCGCCAACAGGTTGAACGGCAGCGATGGCAGCGATATTATCCTGACTTTTGGGGGCGCAGATGTCGTCGCAGGTGGCGGTGGCAACGACCTGATTATTACCGGAGGCGGAAATGACAGTATCGGTGGCGGCGACGGCAACGATAATATCTTTTCAGGCAGCGGCGCTGATGTGGTCGCTGGGGGCAGCGGCGACGACCGGATCTTTGCTGGTAAAGGGGATGACCTCGTTGATGGCGGTGACGGCAATGACTTGGTTTCTGGCGACAGAGGCAACGACACCGTACTTGGCGGAAGTGGCAGCGATACAGTCTTTGGCGGCCAAGGCAATGATATTGTCGACGGCGGCGACGGCAACGACACTGTATACGGCGGTAAAGACAACGATACTGTCAATGGTGGCGGTGGCAATGACTTTATCTCTGGCGACAGAGGCAGCGATGTCCTGATCGGCGGTGCTGGCAGCGATACGTTCTACTTCTTCTCCAGCGGTGGCGAATATGGGGTAGATACGATCACTGACTTTACCCCAGGCGAAGATAAGATCCGCTTGAAGCAGGGCGGTGTGTTCGCTGGTTTGGGTAGCAGCTTCGAGGCAAGCGAGTTTGTCGTCGTTTCTAATTTCAACGCAGCTACTCCAGGAGCAACCACGACCAACAAGTTGGTCTACGACCCAACAAGCGGTGCGTTGTACTTCAACGGCGCCAGCGGAGTGCTAACTATTGCTCAGTTGCAGCCTGGCCTGACAATTACCTCGAACAACTTCGAGTTGTTCTAAAACAACTGGCTGTTGTGGGGCAGCACCGGATAAGATTCGGGGCTGTTCTCACAAAGCCGGTAGTTTTAAAGGATTTCAACCTCACTCTGCCACCAGCGGAGTGAGGTTGAAATCTTAAATGCAGGAAATGAAGCAGGGGCAGTTAAAAAAAAGTCGATCGACAGTTATTGATAAAATTAATCGATCGCCCGATCGGGCAAAATATAAATACAAAGTTTTTAAATTAGAATTTCTAGGTTTTACTGAAGCGGTAAAGAAACCGCAACTGCACCGCGAGCAATGAGCACTGAAGAATATATCCGGCAAGCCCAAATTTATTTGAACCGGGGGAAGTTAACTGAGGCGATCGAGTTTTGCAAAAAGGCGATCGAACTTCAACCATTGTCGCCCTCGGCTTACACGACTTTAGGCGAAATTCTCGACGCTCAAGGCGATCCGACGGCGGCAAGAGACGCTTTTGTGCAAGCTTTGGAGATTTCGCCCCAGTTTTTTCTGGCTCATGCTTATTTGGGTCAACTTTACAGCGACTATGCGTGGCTGGATGAGGCGGTTTTTCACTACCGACAAGCTCTGGATTTGAAACCAGATTGGGCTGAAGTTCATTATAACTTGGGAAATGTTTTTCACAAGCAGGGTAATTTGTTGGGGGCGATTGACTGTTACCGAAATGCGATCGCCCAAAAACCGGATTATCTCGATGCTTTATACAATCTGGCTGTGGTTTTAGATGAAAATAGTCAGATCAAAGCGGCAATGGATACCTACCGACAGGTGATTGCCGTGGCGCCGGATTACGTGGAAGCTTACAGCAATCTGGGTGTGATTTTGCTAAAGGACGATCGCGCTGCTGAGGCGATCGAGCTTTACGAGCGGGCAATGGAGATTAAGCCGGATTGGGCAACGCTGCACAATAATTTGGGTCAAGCCTTGCTGGACAAAAGTCCGGAAAGAGCGATCGCATCTTACCTCACAGCTATTGAGTTGGAGCCGGACATGGTTTTGGCTCACTACAATCTGGGGAAAGCGTGGCAATTACAGGGGGAACATTCGGCGGCGCTTGCTTGTTTCGATCGCGCGATCGAGATCAATTCTGACTATATTTCGGGCTATACAGACGCCGGGTTTTCTTTGATGGTTTTGGGCAAAATTGCTGAAGCCATGCCTTATTTTGAGCGGGCAATAGCTCTGAAGCCTGATTTTGTTGAAGCTTACTGCCGCTTAGGAGACAGGCGCAGAGTAGCGGCGGTAGAAGATGATGAATTCTCAAGGGCGATCGCTGCGTGCGATCGATTTCTCACAGCATTGATGGGAAGGAAGAAGGAAGAAGGAAGAGGGAAGAAGGAAGAAAAAGAAACTATTCCCAATGCCCAATGCCCAATGCCCAATGCCCAATTACCAATTGCTGAAATTTGCGATAATTTAGCCGAAATTTACTTGCATTTGGGAAATGCTTTAACAGAGTACGGCGGGCACGAATCTGCCACCACTTATTATCAAAAAGCTTTGCAAATTCAGCCCAAAAATGCAGAGCTTTACTGGCGGGTGGGAAATTCCTTAGCCCAGCAACAGCGCTTGGGCGCAGCAATTGCAGTTTACCGCATAGCTTTGACGATTCAACCTGCTTTACCGCAGGTTTATTTTGAGTTGGCAAAACTGCTGGAAAAACAGGGGCGCTGGGAACGGGCGATAGATTATTATCAAAAAGTTTTAGAGCTGCAATTGCACGGGTATGGGGAGCAGAAAGAATGGAAAAAAAAGAGTTTTATCTTGCCAGATAACACTTCTATAAAACCTCCTCACGGTATTTATTTATCGAGTTGGGATTGGCTAGTTAATGCTAAATTGGAGGGTGATAATTATGTGGAAATATTTTGGAAATCGGCATCAGAAGCAAGTGCAGAAAATATTCCGAATTCCCAATTTGCGATCGCTAATTCCAAATTGGCTAATTCCGATTGTGCCGGGTTAACTTGCGGGCTGTGTTTGCAGCGACTTTCTAAGTGGTTCGATCCGGTGCATTTGGGTTGGGGAGTTTGCCGTTTGTCCAACTCGCAACCGATACCTGTGGAGGCGCCCAAGAATTTTGTGGCAGCAATTCCCAACGGGCGAGTTTGGATTGTTCCACAGGAAAATTATTGGCTGATTTGTAAGGCGATCGCTGTAATTACTCCTGACAATTATTTATTGGCTGATGTGTCGAGAGACTATCCGGGGTTTTTGCCGGGATGCGAAAAGCATGATGTTAGAAAACACAGCGTTTTTCAGTTAGAATCCTTTCCAGGTTTAAAGCAAATTGACGGCAGCGTGGCGGTGCTTTCTGGTTTGTCGGGAAATGTCTATTTTCACTGGATGGTTGATGTTTTGCCGAGGATAGAATTGCTGCGACAAAGCGGCAGGGATTTGGCGGAGATTGATTGGTTTTTGGTGAATAGTTGTCAGCACCAATTTCAGCGGGAAAGTTTGAGAATTCTGGGCATTCCCGAAGAAAAAGTCTTGGAGAGCGATCGCTTGCCTCATATTCAAGCAACCGAGTTAATTGTGCCGTCTTTTGCGGGATATTTGGGCTGGCCTTCTGGGTGGGCGATGGATTTTTTGAGGCGGGAGTTTCTCAAGGGAATTATACCTAGTTCCAGCTATCCCAAACGCATTTACATCAGCCGCAGCAAAGCAAGATATCGACGAGTTTTGAACGAGGAAGATGTGGTTGAGGTGTTGGAGAATTTTGGCTTTGTTTCTCTTTTACCTGAGTCCTTATCTTTGGCAGAGCAAATTGCTCATTTTTACCACGCTGAGGTAATAGTTGCAGCCCACGGCAGTGGCTTGACAAATACGATTTTTTGTAGCCAGGGAACTAAAGTAATTGAGTTGGTGTCGCCTCACTATATCAGCCATTATTACTGGGGAATCAGTCAATACTTGCAGTTGGAACATTACTTTTTAACGGGCGAGGCTTTTGAATGCTATCCTATTAGACAGTTGATGTATCAGAATTCGCTGACTGAGGATATTTTAGTGAACTTGAGTTCGCTGAAAAGGATGGTTGAGGTGGTGGGTTTGAGTTAGTTGGTGTCTGGAGCAAGTTTAATTATGCCCTCGATTGAGAAGATGGAAAAGGCAGCGGTTGATTTGAGTCGGCAAGCAGAAGTTTATTTAGCCGAAGGAAAGTTGAATGAGGCAGTTTCTGCTTGCGAGTCAGCGTTGAAAATTGAACCGAATTTGGCGGCAGCTTGTCAGACGCTGGCAAAGGTGATGCAGGTTCGAGGTGAAATCGAGCAAGCTAAGCAGTGGTATGAAGCTGCAATCGATCGCAATCCAAATTTGCCGGAAGTTTATGCTAATCTCGGCATTTTGTATTCTCAGGAGAAACAGTGGGAAAAGGCAATCGCCAATTGTGAAAAAGCGATTTCGCTAGCGCCTAATTTTGCTGCTGCTTATCGGCAGTTGGCAAGAATTTGGACGCAGTTGGAGAAGCGAGAAGAGGCGGCAGACTGTTGGTATCAAGCTTTTAATATCGAGCCGAATTGGGCAACTGCTGAGGAGCACGTCACTCTGGGAAATAGTTTGGTTGAATTGGGAAAGTTCGATCGCGCTATTGAATGTTATTCGCGGGCAATTAAGTTAAACCCAAAGCTGGCAACCGCTTATCACAATTTGGGGGAAATGCTGGTTGGCCAGAAGCGGTGGGATGAGGCGATCGCCAATTACCGACAAGCCATTGCCATCAATCCAAATTCGTTTGAATCTTACCACAGTTTGGGTAAAACTTGGGCGGAGCGAGGAGAATTAGATCGGGCGATCGCCTGTTACCGCAAAAGCATCGAACTCAATCCCAACTACGCTCGTGCTTACGTGGGTTTAGGTAATGTTTTGGTGCAGAAGCGCGAGTTGGATGAAGCCATTAAATGTTACCGTCAGGCTCTTGAAATTAATGATAATTCCTACTGGGGATACAATTGTTTAGGCGAAGCTTTGGCTCAAAAACAACTGTGGCCCGAAGCTATTAGTTGCTACCGCAAAGCTATTGCAATAAATCCCAATATTCCTTGGTTTTATTGTAATTTGGGAATTGCCTTAACCTGCGAACAATCCTGGGATGAAGCTGTTAGCGCTTACCTGCACGCGGTTCAGCTTGAGCCGAATTTGACGGGAATCAATCAGAGGTTGGGATATGTTTTGCGGAAGCGCAGCGAATCGGGTTTAGACAGCACAATTGAAACTTATTGTCAAGCTATTGAGGTACTTGCAAGCGGGAAAATTTACCACAACTTGCTCGGAATTGAGTTAGATGGAGCAGAATTTTATATAAATTTAGGCAATAGTTTAGCGAAACAGAAGCAGTTGGAAGGTGCGATCGTATTTTATAGTATGGCACTGCAAATTGAACCCAATGCTGCGGAAGTTGTCGCCCAACTAAATGATGTTCGGGCGAAACAACAGGAGTTATACGCACAGATTGCCACTTACCGCCACCAAATTGAAATCGATCCGAGCAGTTCTAAGCCTTACAACGATTTAGGAAATATTTTACCGCAATTAGGGGAATTAGAAGAAGCAATTATTTGTCACCAAAAAGCGGCAGAATTGAGAGGTTGGGCTGAGTGTGCGGCGAAAGATTATCAATTTACCCAAGATTGGTTTACCCACAATATTCCTATTTGGAAACGGCATTTGCAGGAATTTACCGGAATTGCGGATTTTCAAGTGGTGGAAATCGGCAGTTTTCAGGGAATGTCGGCTTGCTGGCTGCTGGATAATATTTTAACTCATCCGACGGCAAAGATTACTTGTATTGATTTGTTCTTTCAACAACATTTTAAGGGCAATATTGTAAAAACTGGAGCTGCCGATCGGGTAATTGAATTAGAAGGTTACTCTCAAGATTTGTTAGTGAATTTGACTTCGGAATATTACGATGTTGCTTACGTTGACGGCTGTCACAAACCTACCAGTGCTCTGCAAGATGCGATTTTATCTTGGAGGTTGGTGAAAGTTGGGGGATTGATGATTTTTGACGATTACGAGTTTACGTTTCCCGACAGCCCGGAGCAAGATACTAAAATTGGGATAGATGTTTTTTTGGAGATGTTTGGAAGTCAGTTAGAAGTAGTACACAAAGGCTATCAACTGATTGTCAAAAAAATTGGCAATCAAAATTTGGGCGAAGAGCAAACTCTGGTGTCTCTAGGTTGGGAAAAGTTGGGGGATATTGCAGCAAATGCCGGTTATTTGGATGAGGCGACCGCCCGGTATCAAACAGCTATTAAAATTAAGTCTGGCAACTACTTAACTTACCACAAGTTGGGTAAAGCTCTGCAAGAGAAAGAACTGTTTGACGAAGCTAAGGCAGCTTACGAACGAGCGATCGCACTCAACCCTAATTTTAGTTGGGCTTACCACTTTTTGGGGGAAACTTTGCAGGCGATTGAGCAACACGAGGAAGCCGCTGCTGCTTACCGCAAAGCTACTGAGTTAAATCCCGATTTTTGTTGGAGTTACAACAATTTAGGCGATGTGCTGATGGAGCTTTCTGAGTGGGAGGAAGCTGCTGTTGCTTACCGCAAGTTAGTTGAACTAAATCCAGATTTTTGTTGGTCTTACGAGAGATTAGGTAGGGCTTTAGTTGCACTGGAAAATTGGGAGGCGGCGGCGGGGGCTTACCGCAAAGCTATTGAATTAAATCCCGATGATTGTTGGTTGTACAATAGTTTGGGGGAAGTTCTGGAATTACAAGAAAATTGGCCAGAAGCAGCAGCGGCTTTTGGTCGTGCTATTGAGCTAGAATCTCAGCATAGTTGGCTGTATAAAAAGTTGGGTGATGCACTGCGGAATCAAGGAGAATTGGAAAGGGCGATCGCCATTTATGAAAAAGGTATCAATCTCGATCCAAAATCCTGTTGGTGTTACGAAGGATTGGGTTTGAGTTTAATTGCCAAACAGCAGTGGGAACCGGCTATAACTCATTTAGTTCAAGCACTGCAAATTAAACCAGATTTGTTTGATGCTTACGATAATATAGGTTATGCTCTGGAACAACAAGGAGAAGTCGATGAGAGCGATCGGGCAAAATGCAGTAATCAAAATTTACCCTTAAGTATTCTCGAAAAATACTGTGGGTTTACAGAAGATTTGACCGTTCCAGCAGAATCCAATTCGCACCTCACTTGCATTGACATCCATCCTGCGAGTCAAATCAATTTATCTGATTCCAAAACAATCGACAGCAGCCACAGGTTTTGGGAACATCAAAGTCATTCCAGAAAAGCTTTTGTTGCCGTATTGCCAAACGGACGAGCTTGGGCAGATGTTGTGACTACCGCTGTGATTACTTCAGACAATAAACTTGTTGCTGATATTTCAATGGGCTGTTCTGAATTGGTAATCACTTCCGACAAATTGCTTCCCGCTGAACACGTCGATGGAAATGTGGCTTTTTTATCGGCTCGCTGGGGTGGAGCAGCTTATTTTCATTGGATGTTTGATGTGATGACGCGATTTGACCTTTTGCAGCGGAGCGGATTGATAGAAACTATAGATAAGTTTGTTGTCAATGCCTCGGATTCTTCCTATCAAGCAGAAACTTTAGAGACTTTAGGAATTCCTCAAGATAAACTTTTAGAAAGTCGCTGCCATTTACACATTACAGCAGATAAATTAATAGTTCCGTCAATATCTTATGACGGGTCGGGGGCGGTTTCTAAATGGAAGTGTGAATTTCTCAAACAGACCTTTTTAAATGAACAACAGCCACTAAACACAGACTATTCAGAGCGAATTTATATCAGCCGCCAACAAGCATCCTATCGGCAAATCGTCAACGATGAAGAGGTAATTAAATACTTAGAAAAATTTGGGTTCCGCAGTGTCAAGCTGGAAACGATGTCGATAGCGGAACAAGCATCGTGTTTGGCTGCTGCTAAAGTAGTTGTCGCACCCCACGGAGGGGGATTGACAAATCTAGTTTTTTGCAGCCCGGGAACTAAGGTGATTGAGATTTTTTCTCCCCTTTACGTCCCGCACTGTTATTGGATGATTAGCAATTTGTGCGGTTTGGAACATTACTATTTAATTTGTGATTTGGTTGATGATGGAACTCCGACCAAACCTTTACATAAAGATATGCAGTTGGATTTGAGTTCGCTGGAGAAATTACTTGCTATGGCAGGAGTTTTGCATGGATAATGACTACCACGATTTGGGAAATTCCCTGCAAGAATGCGGTCGGTTTGATGAGTCTGTTGCTGCTTACAAAAAAGCTATTGAATTAAATCCTAATTTTTCTTGGTCTTATCACAGTTTGGGCGATGTTTTGCTGAAACTTGAAAAATGGGAGGAAGCTGTCGCTGCTTACAAAAAAGCTGTTGAGTTAAATCCTGATTTTTCCTGGTCATATCACAATCTGGGCGATGCTTTGCTGAAACTTCGGCGATGGGAAGAGGCTGCTGCTGCTTACCGCTGCGAGATTGCACTCAACTCGGATTTTGCTTGGTCTTTTTGCAATTTAGGCGACGCTTTAACTAAACTCAAACAGTGGGATGAAGCTATCGCTACGTATTTAAAAGCTATTGAAATTGATGGAGATTTGCCGGGAATTTACGAGAAGTTGGGAGACGCTCTCGGACAAACAGAGTCTGATTTAAACTTAGTGTTAGAAAAATCTCCATTGCAAATTACACCGGAAAATTGGGAGTTTTATTTGCAGTTAGGAAAGAATTTAGCAAGGTACGATCGCCCAAAAAACGCAATTATTTTTTACCAAACTCTCTTGACATCCATGCCGAGTGGTGGTAATTTATCAGCGGAAGTAGAGGAGTTGTTGCAGCAGCAAAAAAAGTGCGTAAGCGTTGCCCTCGAAGAGGATCGCGCATTAGCCTCATCTCGCGCAACTGTCGCCCAAAAACCAGATGATTGCTGGTCTTATTACAATTTAGGTGCTGTTCTGAGCCACCAAAAATATTGGGAAGAAGCGGCGGTGGCATTTTTCCAAGCAATACAAATAAATCCCGATCTTCCTTGGTGGTTTTATTACAATTTGTGGGAAGTTTTTCTTAAGCAGAATAAGTTAGATGAAGTTGAGAACTTTTGCCGCGAAGTTGTTGCAGCTAAACCGGAGGCTTTTTGGCCTTATCTGAATTTGGGGGAAGCTTTGACACGGCAAGGTAAAATTGCCGAGGCAATTGATTTTTATCGAACTGTCAGTTACCAACAAAGTTTTGCATCTCTTATTAGTAAGAGAACCGGCAAGATGCCTGTTCCACAAGAAGATACAGGCATCTTGCCTGTTATACAAAATAGGAACTTAAAACCAGTCAAAGTTCCTAACTTTATAATTATTGGTTGTCAGCGGTGTGGCACGACTTCTCTGTATACTTATTTAGCTCAACACCCGCAAATTTTGACTCCGATTAAAAAGGAGATGGATTTTTTTTCGTGGCACTTTGACAGAGGGATTGATTGGTATTTGGCTCATTTTCCACCAATGCCTCTGGGAGAGCAATTTGTCACGGGCGAAGCAAGTCCGAGCTATTTTGACTATCGGGAAGCACCAGAACGTCTCTACAGCGCATTTCCAGAGGCGAAACTGATTGTACTGTTACGAAATCCGGTCGATCGGGCGATTTCTCAATTTTACCGCTTGACTGACTTAAACTGGGAAGCGCGATCGCTCGATCGAGTAATTAGCGATGAAATTGAACGGTTGAATCAAAATCCAGAATACATCATCGGCGAGGAACCGGGGAATTATTTAGCTCGCGGTAGGTACATAGAATTTATTAAAAACTGGCTGGCTTTCTTTCCTAGAGAACAGTTGTTAATTTTGAAAAGTGAAGATTTTTATGCAGGTGCGGCGGCTATAGTCCAGCAAGTTTTAGCATTTTTAGATTTGCCGGAATATCAATTGTCTGAATACCAAAATGCTAATCCTGGTTCTTATCAGCGGGTAAATGAATCGGTTCGCGACAGGTTGAGCGATTATTTCCGACCTTACAATCAGGAATTAGAGGAATATTTGGGGCGGAGATGGGATTGGAAATAAGATATGACTTACTGTTCAAACCGCGCCTATATAAACTTGCACGTGCCTCCGCAGGTTGAATAAAAGGCGATTAAACTTGGCTTGTTCTCTTCAGTCTGCGGAGGCAGACATCGTTTGTGTAGACGCGGTTTCAACCGCCGTCTGCTAAGATTAGAACAACTTGTAAGGAGGTAATACCGATGCTGACGAGCGAGCTAGATACATTACTTAAAGAACAAGCACTCCAACGCCAAGATCCTGAAGATCGCTACCTTACCGATAGCGCCAACTGGGAACAATACGAGACACTGCTGAATCGGATTGGAGATGCGGCAGGATATCGAGTTACTTATTTAGATGGAGTTTTGGAAATTATGTCGCCTTCTCGCCGCCATGAAAGTAGAAAAACTCGCATTGGAGATCTGCTGCTTATTTATTTTGTAGAAGCTGACATCGAATATTTCCCTTTTGGGTCTACAACTCTGCGACAAGAGGAAAAACGTGGCGGTACGGAACCGGATGAAGCTTACTGTATTGGCACAGATAAAGAATTTCCCGATTTGGTAATTGAAGTGATTGTTACCAGTGGCAGCATCAATAAACTAGAACTGTATAGAAGATTGAATGTGCGAGAGGTTTGGTTCTGGCGAAATAACCGATTTTCTATCTACCATTTGCGAGAAGAAATTCCGGTTGAATTCGTGTCCAACTGCGGTTATGAATTAATCACACAAAGCGAATTGCTACCGGGAATTGATATCGATATGTTGACAGAATGTGTAAAAAATCCTCACCCGTTAGCAGCAGCAAAGGAATGGAGACAGAATTGCCGACCTACTTAAACAGCAAGTTTTAAATCTGCTAGCTGTCGCCAAGACAATGAACTGAGTTCGCGCGCGCCGCGAGATTGATTCGGACTATGATTCAAACCGTCGCAAAGACAAGGAACTGAGCTCGCTCGCGCGCGCGCCCAAGTCGGAGAAAAAAACTCGCCTCCCCTTGACAACTCATACTCGTTATGAGTACGCTATAATAAGCAAAGGAATTGAACCCAAGTACCCAAAAATTTAAAATCATGCTGACGAACCAAGAAGGTCAAAGAGTACCCAAAGTCACCTTTCGCACTCGCAAAGACAACGAGTGGGTCGATGTCACCACCGATGATATATTTGCAGGCAAAACCGTAGTAGTGTTCTCGCTGCCAGGAGCTTTTACTCCCACTTGTTCGTCAACGCACCTCCCCGGTTACAACGAATTGGCGAAAGTTTTCAAAGAAAACGGCGTAGATGAAATCGTTTGTATTTCCGTCAACGACACCTTTGTGATGAATGAGTGGGCAAAAGACCAAGAATCAGACAATGTGACGTTAATTCCCGATGGTAACGGCGAATTTACTCAAGGCATGGGAATGCTGGTAGACAAAACAGATTTAGGCTTTGGGAAGCGGTCTTGGCGTTATTCGATGCTGGTAAAAGATGGCGTGGTTGAAAAAATGTTTATTGAGCCAGAGGAACCGGGCGACCCTTTCAAAGTGTCCGATGCCGAGACGATGCTCAACTACATCAACTCCGCAGCAACCAAGCCGAAGCTAGTGTCGCTGTTTACAAAAATGGGCTGTCCCTTCTGCGCTAAGGCTAAGGGAATGCTGAGTCAAAAGGGCTTGGATTATGAAGAAATCGTCTTGGGCCGGGATATCACAACCCGATCGCTCCGGGCTGTGACTGGGGCTACAACAGTGCCGCAAGTATTTATCGACGGCAAGTTGATCGGTGGTTCCGAAGCCCTAGAGTCTTATTTGTCAGTTGCTTAGTTAAACAACAATAACTTAGCCTGCGGGTGCACAGTGCACACCTTCGTTGTAGGGTGCGTACTGTGCGCCTTTGCCGTATTTGGGGGTATTTAGCCCGATCGAGCTTCTGAGTCAAAAGTTCGATCGGTCTATTGATCCATTCTCGTGCAACAATTACTGGGGAAGTAATATTAAAAACGCAACAAATGGGAGTGACCGATCGTGGATTTGAGTTTAGTATCGTCAAATATCTTAAATCCCCCAATATTAGCTTTTTTCATGGGAATGCTGGCCATTTTTCTCAAATCTGATTTAGAAATTCCAGCGCCCATCCCTAAACTGTTTTCGCTGTACCTGCTGTTTGCGATCGGATTTAAAGGTGGCGTCGAACTGTCCAAAAGCGGAATTGACCAGCAAATCGCCCTGACAATTTTGGCAGCGATGCTGATGTCAATGCTAGTACCAGTTTATACTTTTTTCATACTGAGAATCAAACTCGACTCCTACAATGCTGCCGCGATCGCAGCCACCTACGGTTCCATCAGCGCCGTCACATTTATCACCGCAACCTCCTTCCTCACAGCACAGGGGATCGACTTTGACGGTTACATGGTAGCCGCGCTAGCATTAATGGAATCCCCAGCAATTATAGTCGGTCTGATTCTAGTCAGTGTATTTGGTGGGGAAGAAGGAAAACGCGAAATAGTTTGGCCCGAAGTGTTGCAAGAAGCATTCCTAAACAGTTCAGTTTTTCTGCTGATTGGCAGCCTAATTATGGGCGTACTGACAGGAGAACATGGTTGGGAAGTTATGAGTCCGTTTACTCAAGACTTGTTTTACGGAGTTCTGACTTTTTTCTTGCTAGACATGGGGCTGGTTGCTGCTAGCCGAATTAAAGATTTGCAAGAAGCAGGAATTTTTCTGATCGGCTTTGCAATCCTAATTCCCATAGTCAACGCAGTAATTGCTTTGGTAATAGCCAAATTAATCGGAATGCCGCAGGGAGATACTTTGCTGTTTGCCGTATTGTGCGCGAGTGCTTCTTATATAGCAGTACCAGCAGCCATGCGCCTAACTGTGCCCGAAGCTAATCCAAGTCTTTACATTTCAACGGCCTTAGCAGTGACATTTCCATTTAATATCATTGTAGGCATTCCCCTGTATCTATACGGAATCAATATGTTTTGGAGGTGAGATGATGGAGTCAGTCAAAAGAGTAGAAATCATAGCCCACTCAGTAGAACTCGGCAAGATTTTAGACGGTTTAGATAAAGCTGGCGTACCCGGCTATTCGGTGATTCGTGATGTCGCTGGAAAAAGCACTAGGGATCACGTTTCCCGTGATTCATCAATGACGGCGCTGGATAACATTTATGTGCTTGCTTTTTGTTCACCAGCTCAAGTTTCAGCAGTTGCAGAAAACATTAGACCAGTGCTCAATAAATTTGGTGGGTCGTGTTTTATTTCCGATGCGGTGGAATTGCTAATTACTAGGTGCGTGGGGTAGTCATTAGTG
Organism: Microcoleus sp. POL10_C6; assembly: GCF_036701585.1. Classification (NCBI taxonomy): domain Bacteria; kingdom Bacillati; phylum Cyanobacteriota; class Cyanophyceae; order Oscillatoriales; family Microcoleaceae; genus Microcoleus; species Microcoleus sp. POL10_C6. The sequence goes on from NZ_JAUBRB010000032.1 coordinate 73,169, forward strand.
ATTGGTGATTATACCAATTCGGAAAAGTAGAGCTACACAAAGATTGTACGCCATATGTTTAGGGACACGGCATTGCCGTGTTCTTGCGCGTATCTGGCACTTTAATCCTAGGCTTAGGGTTCCGATAGCCACCACGGGTGAGAATGCTCATCCGTTTTAGATTTTCCCTAAGTTTTTTGTTATTACTTTAGCCTGATTTTAAAAAGGCGATTTGGAAAATATTTTCTGTCTATTATAGCACTTTTACAATTTGACATAAATCAGCCATTAGCCATTAGTCAGCGGTTATTTCAGGATGAATTGCCCTTCCCAGCCGGGGCAGAATTCAGAATTCTTAAGAGATAGAAAAGAATCAGTTGCCAAAATCCGTTAGCGTGGTAAATTCTAAGCCACAACAGGCGATCCTCTGCGAGGGCTTCGCTAACGCCCGATCGACTAACGATATTTTCAATAGGAGTTTAAACATGGCTGCATTAAAAGTTGGCATCAACGGATTTGGTCGCATCGGACGGCTAGTCATGCGTGCCGGCATCAAAAACCCCAACATCCAATTTGTCGGCATTAACGACTTAGTTTCGCCAGAAAACCTGGCTTATCTTTTCAAATACGACTCCACCCACGGCATTTACGACGGCGAAGTTGAAAGCAAACCAGACGGGATTGTCGTTGACGGAAATTTTATCCCCTGTACAGCGATTAGAAATCCTGCCGAATTGCCCTGGGGTAAATCCGGCGCAGATTATGTTGTAGAATCTACCGGATTGTTTACAGATTTTGAAGGCGCATCAAAACACTTGACGGCGGGAGCAAAACGAGTAATACTTTCAGCACCGACAAAAGACCCGGAAAAAGTTCCAACTTTTCTAGTAGGCGTCAACCACCACAAATTTGACCCGGCAAAAGATACGGTTGTTTCTAATGCTAGCTGTACGACGAATTGTTTAGCACCAATTGCCAAAGTTATCAACGATAACTTCGGATTGGAAGAAGGTTTAATGACTACAGTTCACGCAATGACAGCTACTCAACCAACTGTAGACGGCCCCAGCCAAAAAGATTGGCGGGGAGGACGCGGTGCGGCTCAAAATATTATTCCATCTTCGACCGGTGCAGCGAAAGCTGTTACTTTGGTGTTGCCAGAATTGAAAGGAAAATTGACGGGAATGGCTTTGCGCGTGCCAACTCCCGACGTGTCTGTAGTTGACCTTACTTTCAAAACGGCGAAGGAAACTAGCTATAAAGAAATTTGCGAGGCAATGAAAAAAGCTTCGGAGGGTGAACTCAAAGGCATTCTTGGATATACTGAGGATGCAGTGGTTTCGACAGATTTTAAGGGCGACGCGCGATCGAGCATTTTCGATGCAGGTGCGGGAATTGAACTGAATTCTAAGTTTTTCAAAGTTGTTTCCTGGTACGACAACGAGTGGGGTTATTCTAGCCGGGTGATTGACTTAATGCTGTCGATGGCCGAGAAAGACGGAATTTTGAATAATTAATTTTTTTGGGGGTGGCATTTTGGGCGGGCTCGCGTATCCACCCCACAAACAAATTCCTATGATTTTTTGTGGAACGGGCATCTTGCCCGTTCCTGATAATGTTATCTAATGTGAGTTAAACTTTTTTTATTTCCGATTCGATCGCGCTCATGTCTGAATTACCACCGCTGAATAACGAAACTATTTGGGCTATTCTCAACGAAGAAATCGACGATGCTGCTGTTAATCAGCTAGTTTGGCAGTATCTGGGCTACCGCTGGGATGCCGAGACTGGCAAGTGGAACAGTGCAGGTGTTGCACCCGAGTGGCGCCAAGAGTACCCGGAACCGCCCGATTTTATCGATTCTAGGCCGGCGACAGTGAAATTGACTCGATCGACTCCTCCAGAAAACAAGCAGTTGCTGAAGGAAAAATTGGGCTTTAAAGGCTATAAAATTGGGGAATTCGGGCCCAGACAGACTCGCAGGGCGACGATGGCTAATTGGTTGATGGGTTTTATGGAATCTGGGGTGTAAGAGGAATTTTGGATGGCTGTGCGGTTGTTGCCACCTTTAGTCTGTGTCCTCTGCGTCCTCTGCGGTTCATTAACAAAAATTAAGCCTGTTGAAAGTCAAAAAACACTAAAATCCGCCAATTCCAACCTCCTCACCCCCAACCCTGACCGAAAATTTGGGTGCAAGCCCAGTCCTTTTAGGACGGCTTTAATTAGACTTCTTGAAAAAGCGTTCCTACGTTCGCTCATGGTTTTGATATAATCAGGTAGGAGGATAGAGCAAATGTTTCATTTAGTCTACGAATTCAAACTCAAACCAACGGCAGGACAAATAGCAATCTTTGAAGATTGGCTAGAACAATGCCGTCGCGTATACAACTACGCATTGGCAAGAGCGTAAACATTGGTTTGAGTCTCGTAGTTGTCGAATTAACGCTTGCTCTATCCGATCTGAGTTCATCATTCGGGCCGAAACAAAACGACAAACTTATGCAAGCCAGTGCAAAAGTTTAACTACGGCTAGGGCAAACATACCCACTTTGGCTGCCGTCCAAGTACACGTCCTACAGCAAACACTCAAAAGGCTTGAAAAAGGGTTTGTGAGTATGTGGGAACAAAAACACGGTTTCCCCCGCTTTAAGAAAGCAGGAACAATGCGATCGTTTGTATTCCCGCAATTGGGGGTTAACCCTGTCCAAAATCAAGCGGTGAAGCTCCCTAAAATTGGTTTAGTTAAGTTTCATCAATCACGTCCTATCCTGATGGTGCAACGATTAAGCAAGGATAGTCCGTAGGGTTAGCGGTTGGTACGTGATGTTAACCCTACAATGGGACGTTTCAGTACCCACTCTAATGCCCCACGGTGAAGGTATCGGAATTGATGTGGGACTAACTAATTTTCTAGCAACTTCTAACGGTCTTTTAGTCAAGCGCCAAAGATTTTTTAAAGACGCAGAACGCAAGCTTAAATTGCTGCAACAACGTGTCTGTCATAAAAAACTAGGTTCTAACAATTGGCGTAAAGCTCAAAAGAAAGTCGCCAAACTGCATGAATACGTTGCTAACAGTCGGAAAGATTGGCATCGTAAATTATCTCATCAAATCTGCCAAAACGTGGGAATGATTTTCGTTGAGGATCTGAATCTGATTGGGCACTCTTGGGCGATGCTAGGGAAACACTGCTTAGACGCAAGCTGGGGTCAGTTCTTCACAATCAAGCGAGCAAACTTGTTTGAAATATGGCGTGTACTTTCAAAAGGTAAGCGCTCATAAAACGAGTCAAGTTTGCCCCAATTGTCTAGCAGAAACAGGAAAAAAACAGCTTGATGAGCGTACTCATTCATGCTCGAACTGTGGCTATACAACGGACAGAGATGTTGCAGCCACTCAAGTAGTTCTAATTAGGGCTTGCTGAATATATCGATGGCACTTGACGTAGCCTGGGTTATGCGCTCGCGAGAGCGAGGGTAAAG
>NZ_JAUBRB010000118.1:0-4497 GCF_036701585.1 Microcoleus sp. POL10_C6
TTATATTTAACTCTGCTTGAATATATCGTGAGCTCCTGTTCTTAGTTTGCGATCGATTATTCAGCAAACCCTAAATAGAACTTGTTAAGTATGCGAAGTCGAGAAATTAGTAATTAGAGATTTCCATTAGCAATTAACAATAATATCTACCACTGAAGATTGACAATTAACAAATCAAGGAGCTATCTAACTCATGAAAAATTTATGGTGCAACTACTCTTCGCCAATTCACAAATTAAGTTGCGATCGTCGCGACACTGCCTGCATAAAAATTTCTTTGATTGGGGCGCCGTTAGTCGGTGATCGGGCTATCAATATTTCCTGTTTAACAAAAGCGAGTCGGGGCGTCAATACTCAACGTAAAAAACATTTAGTTTGCATCGATCCGAGGGTAGAGAATTATCAGCATCTTGCCAGCGGAGTCAAACCGGGGACAGAGATAATTGTCCTTGATCGAACTCTGGACGGAGTAGAACAAATTACTGATATTCTAGCTAAACGCAGCTCCATTGCCAGCCTTCAGATAGTTGCTCACGGCAATGAAGCTTCGGTGCAACTGGGGTCAACTTTACTGAAGGATAAAAAATTACCAAAGTACGCTCGGCATTTGCAACAGTGGCGCCATGCCTTCACGGAAAAAGCCGATATTTTATTATTAGCGTGTAAGGTTGGGGCTGGACAATCCGGGATTGCTTTCGTGCAGAAGCTCAGAGAATTAACAGGCGCAAATATAGCGGCTTCCAATAATCTAATTGGCAGTGCAAAATTAGGAGGAAACTGGCAATTAAATGTTACAGCAGGACGAGTAAAAACCCCAATAGCCTTTGAAACAAAAACCCAGGAAACTTACAGCGCTGTCCTCATTAGTTTAGTGGACGAAAGTTTTCAAGACGCACGTCTAATCGGGCCTTGGATCTCTGGGGTAACAGGCACGTCTGACGCTCCAGCTTTAACAGCAGGAACCGGAACGGAGAGTTTTCCGGGTTTGAACATAGACCCGGTTGGCAGCGGGGCGTTAAGATTAACTACAAGAACCTTTGACCAATCTACTTTTGTCATCTATAACAGTCAGGTTCCCGTCAATAGCGGTCTTAACATTGTCTTCGATATATTTGCCTACGACGGGACTGCACGTCCGAATTTAGCAGGGCGGACAGGGGACGGCATAAGTTTCTTTTTAATTGACGGTACTGTGACCCCAACAGTAGCTGGAGGCTATGGAGGGTCTCTCGGCTACGCCCAAAATACAGATACAAATCAGTCCGGTTTACGGGGAGGTTATTTAGGAATTGGATTGGATGAATTTGGAAATTTCTCAAGTGAAACTCAAGGGCGTGTAGGCGGAATTGGGGTGACTCGTAGAGCAGATTCGGTAACACTTCGAGGTAGCGAAGTTACGCAATATCGATTTTTAACTTCTACGTTTGTGCCGCAGGGAATAGATAATATTCCCGATACCGTAAATCCTCTGCCTCCAAACGGGCCGATCAACGCCATTACTAGCAATCGCGAAGCAGCCAGAAGAAGAGTTCAAATTATTTTGCAACCCCCCACTTCTGCAACGCCAAACCGTCTCACTGTTAACTTTGATCTCAACAATAATGGTTCGTTTGCAGATCCGGGTGAGACTCTTATCGACATTGCCAATTTAGAAGAGGAGATAAACGAGCCAATACCGGCAACATTCAAATTTGGTTTTGCTGGTTCAACGGGAGACGCAACAAATATTCACGACGTTCGCACTTTGTCTATCCAAACTATAGACGTGCCGCTTACTACAGCAGATGTTGCCTCAACGAAAACAGGCCCGGCTGCAGCGGCACCGGGTAGCCCCATTACTTACACAATTACGACAGTAAATAACGGCCCGAACGACGCCGAAAACGTGGTGATTGAAGATAGATTGCCCGACGGGGCAGTATTGAGTAGTGCCGAGGGCGGCGGCATTTTCAACCCGACAACGAGACTGGTTTCCTGGAGTATTCCGAATTTACCTGTTGGGGCCACGGCCACGCGCACCGTAACTGTTACAACCCCAACTACACTCGGCCCTATTACCAACAGTGTATTCAGCAGCAGCAGCACGATCGATCCCGTACCCGCTAACAACAGTGGCAGCAGCCCGGATGCGAGAGTCACGACCACTATTACAAACGATAGCGCTGATGTAGTGACGGTCAAAAGCGGGCCCGCTACGGCAGCAGCCGGATCGACTGTCACCTACACAATTACGGCAGCCAACAGTGGGCCGAGTGCGGCAACCAATGTGGTGATCACCGACACCATTGTTCCGGGTTTAACAGGAGTCAGCGTCTCGGAGGGCGGAACTTACAACCAAACTACAGGTATTGTGACTTGGCCGACGATCACATCCCTAGCCAGCGCAGCCAGCACCAACAGAACCGTCCGTTTTCCACTTCCCGCCACCGGCGGCCCCATCGCCAACACTGCTAGCAGCACCTCAACGAGCCCAGACCCCAATCCTGCCAACAACAACGGCAGCAGCCCGTCGGCAAGAGTCACCACCACGATCACCGATAGCGCCGATGTAGCTACGATCAAAACCGGGCCCGCTACGGCAGCAGCCGGATCGACTGTTACCTACACAATTACGGCAGCCAACAGTGGGCCGAGTGCGGCAACCAATGTGGTGATCACCGACACCATTGTTCCGGGTTTAACAGGAGTCAGCGTCTCGGAGGGCGGAACTTACAGCCAAACTACAGGTATTGTGACTTGGCCGACGATCACATCCCTAGCCAGCACAGCCAGCACCAACAGAACCGTCCGTTTTCCACTTCCCGCCACCGGCGGCCCCATCGCCAACACTGCTAGCAGCACCTCAACGAGCCCAGACCCCAATCCTGCCAACAACAACGGCAGCAGCCCGTCGGCAAGAGTCACTACCACGATCACCGATAGCGCCGATGTAGCTACGATCAAAACCGGGCCCTCTACTGTAGCCGCAGGCTCGACTGTCACCTACACAATTCTCACCGAAAACAGAGGGCCGAGTACCGCTACCAACATCACCGTTACAGACAGCATCGTTCCCGGTTTAACGGGCGTTACAGCATCCAACGGCGGTATTTACGACCCAGCCACAGGCATTGTCAGCTTTCCGCCCATTGCCAGCTTAGCTGACGGCGTGGCCGTCAGCCGGACTGTCAGATTCCCAGCCCCGGCGACCGGCACTGTCAGCAACACGGCAAGAAGTACCTCAACAACTAATGACCCAAATCCCGACAACAATAACGGCCGCGATCCCGGCGCAACTGTTAGCACCAGCATCGCCTCTGCCCCGACTCCGACTCCGACTCCCCCACCCACACCGACTCCGACTCCCGCCAACCTACGGCCGATAGCTAACAATGTCAACCTCGAAATCGCCCCCAGCAGCGCTGTGGCGATCGCAGGACTCGGAGGAAGCGACCCCGACGGCTCGATCGCATCCTTCACCATCAACACCGTCCCACCCGCAAATGAAGGGCTGATATTTTTAGGCAATCCCGATACTGGCGGCACGATTGTCACCGCCGGTCAAATTCTGACACCTGCTGACATTAACCAATTATTTTTCCAATCGACAGGCAACTTTACAAAAGCCAATTTCACCTACAGCGCTACAGACAACCAGGGCGCTACCAGCCGCGCCAGCGCTACTGTATCGGCGCTGCTGCCGGAGCCCAACCAACCGCCAGTAGCTAACAACGTCGACCTCGATATCGCCCCCAGCAGCACTGTCTTGATCGCAGGACTAGGCGGCACAGATCCAGACGGGTCGATCGCATCCTTCACCATCAACACCATCCCACCAGCAAATGAAGGGCTGATATTTTTAGGCGATCCCGATACTGGGGGCAGGATTATCCGCGCCGGTCAAATTCTGAGACCTGCTGACATTAACCAATTATTTTTCCAATCGACAGCCAACTTTACAACAGCAAATTTCACCTACACCGCTACAGACAACCAGGGCGCTACCAGCCCCGCCAGCGCTACTGTCTCTGCCATTCCCCTGAACGAACCAACACCGGCGCCAACACCCACACCACCAACACCGGCGCCAACACCCACACCACCAACACCGGCGCCAACACCCACACCACCAATACCGGCGCCGGAACCCACACCACCAACACCGGCGCCGGAACCCACACCACCAACACCGGCGCCAACACCCACACCACCAATACCGGCGCCAACACCCACACCACCAATACCGGCGCCAACACCCGCGCCGGAACCCACACCAACACCCGCGCCGGAACCCACACCAACACCCGCGCCGGAACCCACACCACCAACACCAGCGCCAACACCAGCCCCGGAACCAACTCCAACACCAACCCCTATATTCAACCCAGTACCCGAACCGGATACCAGTTGCGGTTGCGCCCCCCTGCAAGGGCCCCCTCTCATCACATTTATCCAACCCCAGCCAGAGCCCATACTCAACTTCGACTCCAACGCCGCCCAACTCATCGACATCCAAAA
>NZ_JAUBRB010000033.1:0-75435 GCF_036701585.1 Microcoleus sp. POL10_C6
GAGATTGCACTCACTTTTTTCACTTCTCTATTTTATTGCGATCGCATTCCTCTTTAAAAACTGTCCGGAGTATTGATAGGTCTGTTCCACAGTAATGTTCACGATTGGCGCAAACCTTTACAAAAATTAATTCACCTTGACAATCGGCTTACCGAATATCTCTGATTCACTACGCACAGTTTTGGCTCATATTTCGCAGATGTAACTCATCTTATTGCAATAGTCCGGACAGTTTTTAATTCGCAGTCTGAAACCCGGGATTTCCGGGAAAGTAACTCGATATGTAAAGCTATCATCAAAAAAGCGATATTTTCGTCAGGACTTACGCAAAAAGTGGTTTGACTCGCCGCGAATTATAGTGGCTTCAGTCCTCGAATTTTATGAGGACTGAAGTCCGAACGATCGAACCAGTTTTCTGTTCTTAGCTAGACAATGTAGGGAGAATCGATCGCCTTTGCCCGATTAATCGCCACCAAAGTCTGGTAAATCAAAGCCGAAATCTCAGCGCGGGTAATATCCCGCTGCGGCGAAAGCCAATCGCGGGAAGGATAATTAACCACAATCTTCAAAGCAGTTGCTGTGGCGATCGCACTTAAAGCAAAATTAGGAATTTGAGAACGATCGTTGTAAACTTTCAAAGAATCAGGATTGCCGCCCTTGAGTTCCAAACCGTTAACCAAAGACACGATCGCCTCACTCTTAGTCAAATTCTGATTCGGCCCGAACTTCAACCCCGGAAACCCCGCCAAAAACCCCCCCCGATTTGCCCGTTCGATCGCACTTCTCGCCCAAAAAGTAGCAGAAACATCAATAAAATTTGTAGCCGGAACCCTCGGAATCGGACTAAACGCACTCACCAACAGCGCCGCATATTGAGCACGATTTAAACTGTCATCAGGCCGAAAAGAACCGTCAGGAAAACCGCTAATTATATTCGCCGCAGCCAAAGCTTCAATAAACTTCTGTGCCCAATGTCCAGAAATATCACTGAACACCGCACCGCCGATATTCGGATTGCCGCCACCCTTTCTCACCGCAGCTTGCACAGCTTTAAAAGCATTCACTTTCCCGTAACCAAACCAATCGCTGCGGCCGTTGTTAGGATCGTAATTTCCCAGGCGATTGCCCAACTGGGGATCGGGATCGGGATCGACAATTTTCTCAGCAGTTTGTTCGAGAATTCCCCGCACTTCCCGCGCCGTCAAACGGGGGTTAGCCGAAAGTATCAACCCTGCAACCCCAGCGACTACGGGAGTGGCGCTGGAAGTACCGCCAAAAGTATCAGTATAGTCCCCCCAGTCGTAGCCCCGATCGCCGACTCGATCGGCAGTAAACACCCCCAAACCGGGCAAATACTGCGTCACCTCCGGCGGCGTGCCGATAAATCCGGTTTCGGGCAACCAAGTTCCCGGCGGTGCGTTGTTGCTGGGGGCGCAAACCGAGATGCTGCTGCCCCAATTGCTGTAGGCTGCTTTTTTGTTGAGGGAAGTGGAAGCGCTGACGGCAATTACGTCGGGGTGAACGGCAAATCCGTTTAGCCATCTAGTTTGACCCTCCACAACGTTGTTTGGCCAGCCTTTCTCGTTAATTGTGCCGTTAACTGGGCGGTTGGCATTCCCCGCCGCGAACAGAATAACGCAGCCTCTGCCGCCCCGCCCTTGGGTTGCTGCTTTGGTGATAACGGCACTCTGCCGCAGGGAAAGGGGATAGTAAACTGCCGCAGGCCCCCAACTGCAAGAAATGACGGCGGCACCTTTTTCGATCGCCCAATTAAATATTTTTTCGACAGAATTGTCATCGAGAAAACCACTGGTACGGATGGGCATCAGGGCGCATCCGGGGGCGACGCCGACAATGCCATTGCCGTTTTCTTCAGCAACGGCCACGCCGGCACAACTTGTGCCGTGGTTGTCTGAGTCGGCGACTGGCATCGGGGAAGTGTCGCCGTCTTTGAAATCGATGGGGGAGACGATTTTGCCTTGGCCTTGAAAATCTGGGTGGGTGATGTCAACTGAATCGTCGGCGATCGCAATTACGATCGATCGAACTCCGCGAGTCATGTCCCAAGCTGGTTCGGCATAAATTTGAGCACCGCCGACAAGTTCCTTGCCGCCTTTGTTATTGAGATACCACTGTTTGGGATAAAGCGGATCGCGGGGCGTGTAATGCTGCTGTGTCTCTACTAAAATGTTTGGTTCCGCTACGAGAACTTCTGGATATCTTGTCAGGCGGTTGGCAATTTTGACCGGGTTTTCTGTTGCTTGTTTGGTGACTTCGCAGACGAAAGTGTTGGGAATTCCTTCTACTGGTCGGACTATTTTTAAAGCTGCTGCATTGGCGATCGTCTTTCGCGATTGTTCATCTACTTGTTCGCCAAATTGAATAGTAATTTGGTCGGTTAAATAAAAGAATGTACTCGGATTGTTCGCGGGGCAATAGACGTGGCTGGCAAAAGCTACGGCATCGCTGGCGCGGGCTGCTTGCATTGCTGCTTCTAGGCTAGAGGGCGCAACGAGATATTCTTCGAGATTACTTTGGCCGACGCGACGGTTGAGTTTTGCCCCAGTTGTTGCAGCCCAATCGTTTGAGGCTGATGCTGTTGATGAGGGGCGGACTGTAAAGCGATCGTCCGCTTTTGACAGCAGCAATTCATCACCGCCACGCTGCAAAATCACTGCCAGACTTTCATCGGGAACTCCAATCCCTTGATAGTTTTGGAGAGTCTCGGAGGTGGGTTTGCTTGGTTGTACCATCAGAAATGTTCCTGTTTGATTTTGATGTAGATTTATCACACATATTTATAAGCTGTCAGGGAGGTTTTTGCTATGAGGGGTTTGAAGCTGTAACTAACAGCGGTAGTTTTTCCATCAGTCCGCGTCGGACTTAGTTTGTGCGATCGCGTTGCTAGCGGTTTCAACCGCCGAGTCTTTTTCTATATCAGCGAGTTTTTCAGATAAACACGCTCAAATAAACACGCTAGGATTAACATTAAAAAATTCTCCCAGCGCGTTAGCTTGCGCCTTGCTAATCGCCCGTTTCCCATTAACCACCTCAGAGACTACTCCTTTGGAACCAATCACCCCCACTAAATCGGCTTGTTTGAGTTCACGAACTTCCATGAGATGCAATAGAACATCCTGGGGAGTCGCTTCTGGAATTGGGTAATATTTTGATTCGTATTCTTCGATCAACAGCCCCCAGAGACTCAGTAAAGTTTCTTCTTCTAGTGTTAATTCTTCCTGGGACATCAGAGATCCTAATTCTGCGAGGGCAAGATCGTAATCTTCTTCGTTCAGGATTGGCTTAGGCTGCGATTTCGCCAGCAGTTGACCGTAAGCTGTTCTTTGAATTGCGATATTCATGGTTCGTTCGATTCTTGAATTAGATGGGGACTTACCCATCAAAACCAAAAAAACCGGGTTTTCCACCATTTTTCAAGCCTCAAAGGCAGTATTTAGGTAAAAAAACCGGTTTCTGCATCCAGGACTATATTGCCGGGATCTGTCCAATCCCCCGCGATTTCTTTTTTCAATCCAAAATCTAAAATCCAAAATCTAAAATCCAAAATCGATCGCACCCTTTGACATTTCAACAAATTTGGTTTACACTTAGCCGGTTGCGATCGCCAATGGTAAGATCGGCTCAAGCTAAATATTTTTTTAAAGCGCACAGGCGCAAAGTAATTTCATGGTATACTCTGGAACTGTTTGCTGGCTTCGCTCCACTGCCCGGATTACGATCGGGGCGATCGCAGCTTTTACCCTATTGCAACCGCTCCAAGTCCAAGCACAACAACCTTCTGGGCCAGAGAACCAACAGCAAATCGAGCCCGCCGACGACCCCACAGACCCCAACAATCTTCGCCCTCTGACGCAAGACAGCAGCTTGCTGAGCGTCCCAGGAGGCCAGCGTTTGATGACAGAAGCCAGCAGTGCTATTTCCTCTCAGAATTACGCACTCGCTACTCAAAAGCTCCAAGAATCCCGCCAAATTTTCAATCAACTGTCCAACTTCTACCAACAACTGGGTAGCAGTTTTGCCGGAATTGACATTCGCTTGGCCGAAAGCCACCGCACCAAAGCTGTAGAAACGGCTCAAATGCGCGACGAAGCTACCTACCGGCTGGCGTTGGTACACCGGGCGCAAAATAAGCCCGAACTGGCTGTACCCCTGCTAATTCAGATTATTCGATCGCAGCAGCCAACTCGCGACTTGGGCAAGAAAGCTTACCAGCAGTTACTGGAATTGGGTTTTGTGGATTCGCCCTTTCCCCGGCCGGCCAGCGCTCAACCGAGTTCATCGACAAAATAGTTCCACTAAAATCTAAATTACAGCCGTTTATCAGAGAAACCAATGGTTACACCGTCTCAAGTAGCAGAAATGATTAAGGCAGGGTTGCCCGACGCTAAAATACAAGTTGAGGATTTGACCGGTGGCGGTGACCACTACCAGGCGAGAGTCGTCTCTGCAGCCTTTGAAGGAAAAAGCCGAGTACAGCAGCACCAACTGGTTTACGGCGCTCTCAAACAGGCAATGGCTAGTGAAGCCATCCACGCTTTGGGCTTGGAAACCTTAACTCCCGCAGAATGGGAAGCGAAAAGTCAAGTTGCTTAATTGTTGAGTAGCAATTGGATATCACAAGTTTGTGCTTGTGTCAATAGTTGCTTGAAATATAGTTGCTTGAAATACAACTGCTGCACTTACGCACAAAAACCACAAAAACCCGGTTTTTTTTACCGGAATCTATGGCTGTAACGAAAGATTTTCGTAAAAAACGCGGTTTCTGCGTCAGTCAACGTTTAAAAATTTTCAAACAATATTAGGACCTACCATGAGTACAACAGCACATCAAAGAATTGACGAGTTGGTTAAGCAAAACAAAATCATGGTGTTTATGAAGGGCAATAAGTTAATGCCCCAGTGTGGTTTTTCTAATACTGTGGTGCAAATTCTCAATACTTTGGGAGTGCCTTACGAAACTGTTGATGTTTTGGCAGACCAGGAAATTCGTCAAGGCGTTAAAGAGTATTCTCAATGGCCGACAATTCCCCAAGTTTATATCAACGGGGAGTTTATTGGCGGCTCGGATATTATGATCGAGATGTATCAAAAGGGCGAATTGCAAGAAGTTGTAGAAGTGGCTTTGGCTTCTTAAATTAGACCTAAAAAACATTTCCCCGACTTCTTTAAGAAGTCGGGGAAATAACAGCAATCGCGTTTTACGTTGAATTAGGTTGATTTACTTAATTATTCGTTACCAGGCAAAGCCTAGGAACGCAATGCAGTGGGCTAGGCATCGAATTTTTAGGCTCCCAAAGCGAGGCCGAGCCTGTGGACATCGGTTCCGAGGCATAGCCAGGGAACCCGTTAAAATTGCCAATTCCCAATTCCCAATTCCCAATTCCCAATTCCCAATTCCCAATTCATCAAGGGTTTATCAAACCGAATTTGCTATTTAATAGTAGTCTGCTTCAGTTTGGGTCTGTGGCATTGCAAAATTGGAGGGGTCGTGAATGTAACGCGCTGCTTCTTCCTCTAGTCTATGAATCAGATAGGGTTCCAGGCCGTTGGAATGCCGCAGGGCTGCTAAATAGCCGTCTAAGTAAAGCCGCAGGTCATCGAAGCGATAACCTCTATTCCACATTTCGACGAGGGCGTCGGTGAGTTTTTGGTAGTGCCGGATTGTTTGGGTGTCTTGTAGCATGGTATGAGCTTGAAATCCTTTGTGGTTTGTATAATGACGGCGGGATTTAGGAAAGGCCTCGATTGATGCTGAGTGGCTCAGCTTGAGGCTATTTCTAAATAAAAGTTTTTACCCTGCTCAACAGGCTACCCTCCATAAAAAATTTCACTCGTTGCAATGCAGTTGCTCGACTTTTTGCGCGCACCTAGATAATTCGCTGTGCGTTTAATTAAGTCGGGATGTGGCTGAATTTGACGGTCAAAGTGGCTGAGTGTTCCGGCTACCGAGCGAACGGTTGGAGGAATTCTAGTTTCACTTGCGCGATTTGTCAACCTCCTGGGAGTGGGGGCTGGGTCGGGGGGATCGCTTTTAGCAGGCGGTTGGGGCATGGGATCGATCGGCTTTACACTGTCTTATTTTCATTGTAAGCTTACCGCCAGAATGATTTCACCTTTCTGCAGGCTGACCCTGCCAAATTAACCCAATCTTTAAAATTCGTACCCTAGGTATGTCCGCTGCTTTAAATGCAGCTAATGCTTGAGTAGCGATGGTTACAAAAGCTTGACAAAAGCTCTGTTAACCTTGTAGCAATTAGTGATATGGGAAGCTCGCCTCTGTGGAATCTGCAAGTATTTCAATTGTTGAAGGGAATCCGCACCTGCGATCGCTCTTGGGCTGGCATCTACAGCAAGTCGGTCACTGGGTGCACCAGTCAGCGGATATCAGTCACGCTAGGGAAATATTTTTCAGCCGTCAGCCAACCCTAGTCATTCTGGATGCCCAATTGCCGGATGGGGATGGTTTGGAATTTTGCAACTGGCTGCAACAGCAGCAGCAGTCGCTGATTTTGATGCTGTCGGCGCGGAATTCGGAATCGGATATTGTTGAAGGTTTGAAGGCGGGCGCAGACGATTACCTGACTAAACCCTTTGGGATGCAAGAGTTTATGGCCAGGGTGGAAGCTCTGATGCGCCGTAACCGCACGATGGTACCGCCGGCGACGCTGGAGTGCGGGCTGCTGAAAATTGATTTGGTGCAGCGCCGAGTCAGGTTGTACGAGGAACATATTGAGCTGACTCCCCAGGAATTTAGCCTGCTGTACGTGCTAGCTCAAGCTGGAGGAGTGCCGCTGTCGCGCTCGGATTTGCTGCGTCGGGCCTGGCCCGATGCGATTGATAACCCCCGGACGATCGACACTCACGTACTCTCTCTGCGTAAAAAAATCGAAATCGACCCGCGACAACCGAGCCTGATTCAAACTGTGCGGAATGTCGGCTACCGACTCAATCTGGAGTTGTTGAATGGGAATCAACGGCTTTCTCCGCTGGTACCGGGAGCTGTGAGTTCTTAGACTACGATCGAGCTATAAGTAGGATTTTATTTTGAGAATTGATTGGCGATCGCATCTGTTTTCGCAGCCATAATAAAATCATTGCGATGCAGTCCAGAAATCGCGTGAGTCCACCAAGTCACGGTAACTTTTCCCCACTCGGTTAACAGTGCGGGGTGATGTCCTTCGGTTTCTGCTGCTTCGCCGACGCTGTTTGTAAAGGCGATCGCACTTTTGAAATCCGGGAATTCGTAGGTACGTTCTATTTTGGGAATGCCATTTTTTTCGATTAAATTCCAATCGGGAATTTGAGGTTTGAGTTGGACAATTTCGTAAGCTGTGACGCGGGGAGAGTTTGGGCGGCAGGCGGCACAGCGTTCTGTTGCTAAAGGTTCCATAAATTGCTTGTTAGCGAGAAGATGCTAAAAGATATTATAGACATTTCTAATCTGAATTATTTTGGGCGGGGCAACTGTCCTTTAGGAGTGACGTAGAGAGTGCGATCGAAATCGTTCAAAAAACCGATGAGCAATCATTTAAAGCTTTTGGAAATAATAGTTCACAGTGGAATCGCTTAAACCGATAATATCAGGAAGGGGCGGGTTGATTTGGCTATCTTTCTGAGATTGTAAACCTTGGTGAAGCCGCCCCTCCAAGTGCGCTTAACCGATAATTTTCTTAATCAAATCCAACTTACCTAGATAGGGAGCGTACCGCCATTTTAAGTCAAGTAAAAATGACTTTTGCAGCACGCTTTTGTAATGAGAAAAAGTATCAAAACTCGCTTTTGCGTGATAGCTACCGATGCCGCTTTCACCAACTCCGCCAAAAGGTAAATCTTTTACTCCCACTTGCATAACCGTGTCGTTGAGACAAACTCCCCCCGAAGAAGTTTCCCGCAAAACTCGCTCTTGTTTCTCTTTATCCTTCGAGAACAAATACAAAGCTAAGGGTTTGGGACGGGCGTTGATTTGGGCGATCGCCTCTCCAAAATCATCATACTCCAAAACTGGCAAAATCGGCCCAAAAATCTCATCCTGCATCACCGGCGAATCCCAGGAAACACGATCTAAAACCGTCGGTGCAATATATCTATCTTCCGGCTTAACTTCCCCACCGACGACAATTTCTCCATCTTTGATAAACGCACTCAAACGGTCTAATTGCCGCTGGTTGATAATCCGCGAATAGTCGGGACTTGTTTGCGGATTGTCGCCGTAAAATTCGTGAATGACTGTTTTAATTGCTGTCATCAAAGCAGGTTTAACTTTTTTATCAACTAATAGGTAATCGGGAGCAATGCAAGTTTGTCCTGCATTGATAAATTTGCCCCATGCAATGCGTTTTGCGGTGTATTCAACCTGAATGTCGGAGTCTACAATGCAAGGACTTTTGCCACCTAATTCCAAGGTTACAGGTGTCAGGTGTTTAGCGGCAGCTTCCATGACAATTCGACCGATTTTTGTGCCTCCGGTAAAGAAGATGTGGTCGAATTTTTCCGCTAATAATTGTTGGCTGATTTCGACTCCTCCTTCGACGGCGGCTACGTAGGCGGGATCGAAGGTTTTGGATATCATGTCGGCGACAACTGCCGAGGTGTGTGAGGCGATTTCCGAAGGTTTGAGAAGTGCACAGTTGCCGGCGGCGATCGCCCCGACTAAAGGTGATATCATTAGCTGAAATGGGTAATTCCAAGGCCCGATGATTAACACTACGCCCAAAGGTTCAGGGTAAATGCGGGCTGATGCTGGGAATTGATCTATCGAAGCAGGCACTTTTCTCGGCTTTACCCACGATTTGAGGTTTTTGAGGGCATAATTAACTTCGGCAATCGATGCGATTTCAAGATAAGCCTCGAATTCCGGCCGACCCAGGTCTGCCTTGACAGCCTCGACTATTCGTGATTGATTAAGTTCGATCGCACTTTTAAGATTCTTGAGTTCTTCGATCCGAAAATCGACATCCTTAGTTTTCCCAGTTGCAAAAAATTGCCGCTGCTGCTGGATAATATCGCTGACGCTGATTACCATCTTTTGTCCTCCATGTCTATAAATAAATGTTACAACAGTAAAAGGAAAGTCGGGTAAAGTGCGATCGGTGTTAAAGCGTAGACTTCTGGAATAAGTCTGCGATCTGGGCTTTATGCTATAACTTATAAGGTATTAATTGTAGATTTTTAATGTGAGTTAAGTCATGAAAATATCTAAGAACGATTTTTTTTTCTATTCCTGCTGGCTGCTTTGCTTGCTTGCAGTAGCAGGATGTACCTCTAAGCCCGCAAAGCAAGTTGTCATCTGCTCAAAAGACTTTACCGAACAAGCCATTCTCGCAGAAATTTTAGCACAGCACATCGAAGCTAAAACAGATATCAAAGTAGAACGAGAACTGAATCTCGGAGGTTCGCTTTGCCATCAATCCCTAACAGCAGGTAAAATCGATTTGTACGTCGAATATACGGGTACTGCTTACGCCAACCTGCTCAAACAGAAACCGATTTCTGACCCCAAAAAAGTCCTCGATTACCTCAAACAAGAATATCCCAAACAGTTTAAAGCAGAATGGACGGAACCGCTAGGATTTAATAACAGTTTTGCGATTATTGTGCGGGGAGACGATGCCAAAAAACTCAATTTACAAACTCTCTCGCAACTTGGGAAAGCTTCACCTAACCTCCGGGCTGGTTTCGGCCCAGAATTTAACGAGAGAGAAGATGGCTTTCCCGGATTGGCTAAAACTTACGGGATTAAATTTCGAGAACAACCGAAGGAATTGCTGTTAGGATTGCTTTATCAAGCGCTGCAACAAAAAGAAGTAGATGTGATTGCTGGTAATACGACGGACGGTTTGATTCAAAGTTTGGGTTTAGTAGTTCTCAAAGATGACAAGAACTATTTCCCGCCCTACGAAGCAGTTCCGGTTGTGCGATCGCAAGTTTTGGAAAAATACCCGGAATTGCGTCCAGTCCTCGCACAATTGGGTGGCAAAATCTCTGAGGAAGATATGCGACGACTCAACTATCAAGTTGATAAGAAACAGCAGGAAGCCGGACAAGTGGCGCGGGAGTTTTTGCAGCAAAAGTTGGGCGTGTCAAAGCCATAAGACCTGTTGCATAAATCTTTGATTGATAGGTCAACCGCAGATGTTAGGCAGATAAACACAGATAAACGCAGATAATGTTAAGAAGACCGGGCGCTGGAAACCGCGTCTATAAAAAGAAAACCCGCCTGGTGCGGGTTGAAGAACAGGCGGTTAAAATTACCTTATTTTTTTCAGTCCGCTTGGAGTGGAGTTCGTTTTTGTAGGCGCGGTTTCAACCGCCGTCTTTGCTCTTAATTCACTTCACTCAGCCTCCGCAAATTCAAAATATCGCTCATCTTTTTAATTTGCATACAAGTCCGCTCAAACTGTTGTTTATCCTGGATATCCATGCACAAGTCAATTAATGCCGGCAATCCGGGGTAGGTTTTGACTTGAGCGCTGCGGACGTTTACTTGGTTGTCCTTTAAATGCGATAAAACATCATTGAGAACTCCCACTCGATCGAGGGCTTCAATTTGAATGTTAACCGGATAAGTGTTGGGTCGAGATTCATTGCGGTTGCTGGAATTCCAACTCACAGGAACCAACCGATCCCCAGGTACGCTTTCAACATTTGAACATCCTTGCCGGTGAATCGAAATTCCGCGAGTGCGAGTCACAACTCCAATAATTGATTCCCCAGGAATCGGACAGCAACAGCCGGATAAATGGTAAAGCAATCCCTCTACCCCTGCGATCGGCGATTTGCTCGGAGACGAACTCGGTACTGGTTTCGGTGTCGTCGATGCAGGTATGAGCATGGGCACTTCGTGGGTTCCTGCGGGAGCAGCTTCAATTTTTTGCTGCACTTTTACTAAATCTCGCAGTCGATTTACTACGAGATTTAGGGTGACTTCGCCGTAGCCCAAACCGGCGATTAAATCTTCGACGCTGTGGTAGTTGCAGCGCTGAGCCACAGACTGCATGGGTTCAGATTTCAGCAAAGATTCTAATCCGTTTTTACCTAATTCTTTTTCCAGCAATTCCCGCCCGCGAGCAAGATTTTCATCTCGGTGCGATCGCTTCAACCACTGACGAATTCGGTTTTTTGCTCCGTTTGTCTTGACAAAATTCAGCCAGTCGGAACTGGGATGACCATTTTTTTGGGTCAAGATTTCTACAATATCGCCATTCTTTAAAACCTTGTCTAGTGTTACCATTCGCCCGTTGACTCTGGCACCGGTGCAGTGATTACCAATTTCGGTGTGAATGCGGAAAGCAAAATCTACGGGAGTTGACCCGCTATTGAGAGCAATTACGTCTCCGTTAGGAGTAAAAACGTAAATATCTTCGTCGAATAAGTTGTCCTTAATGCTTTGTAAATATTCGCGATCGTCTTTGAGGTCGCTTTGCCATTCTAGGAGTTGTCGCAGCCAAGTAAATTTTTCGTCATCGCCGGTGACTTTTGTGTTAGAACCGCCAGTTTCTTTGTATTTCCAGTGCGCGGCAATGCCGTATTCTGCAATGTGGTGCATTGCTACGGTGCGAATTTGCACTTCGATGGGGCGGCCGCTGGTTCCGATTACTCCGGTGTGCAATGATTGATAGCGGTTGGCTTTTGGTAAACCGATATAATCTTTAAAGCGGCCGGGAATCGGGCGGAAAGAATCGTGGACGATCGCCAAAGCCCGATAACAGTCATCATTAGTTTCTACTATGATCCGCACCGCCGCAATATCGTACACTTGCTTAAACCCTTTTTGGCGGCGCTGCATCTTCCCGTAAATCCCGTACAAATGTTTGGGACGACCGCTAACTTCATAGCATTTAATGCCTAAATTGTCAAGCCTTTCTCGCAAACTATCTGTGACTTCTGCGAGTTGAGTTTCTCGATCGGCCCGCTTCTCGGCCACCAATTCCTGAATTTCGCGGTAAGCTTCGGGTTCCAGGTATTTAAACGCTAAATCTTCCAATTCCCACTTAAAGCGGCCGATACCCAAACGGTTTGCTAGGGGAGCAAAAATATCTCGGGTTTCTAAGGCAATACTGCGCTGCTTTTCTTCGGACAAATGCTCCAAAGTCCTCATGTTATGCAGCCGATCTGCCAGTTTGACGACAATGACGCGAATATCTTTAGCCATTGCTAGAAACATTCGGCGGAAATTTTCCGCAAGGCGCTCTGTTTTGCTGGAAAAATTAAATTTAGAAAGCTTGGTGACACCTTCAACCAACTGTCGCACTTCGGCGCCGAACCGTTGTTCTATTTCTTCGAGAGTAATATCTGTATCTTCAACAATGTCGTGGAGGAAGCCCGCGGCAATCATGACGTTGTTGCCGCCCATATACCGGAGTATTCCAGCCACAGCTACCGGATGGCAAATGTAAGGTTCTCCCGATTTGCGGTATTGTCCTTCGTGCAAGTCGCGGGCAAATTCAAAGGCCCGACAAATTAAGCTGTCGTCAGTCGAACAATTCGGGTTAGAGCCCCCATCCGGCTGCGATCGATTATTCAGGCATTCTTGCAGCCAATCGGGAACTACGGCAGGATCGATCGAAGGAGAGGGAGTCAGAGTGTTCGCGTTCATGGGGTACACCTTTAAAACTTAGAAATACAAATGGTTAAAAGCCGGTTTCCGGTTGAATTGCCGAAATTATGTGTTTAGCTATACTAAACTAATTGAATGCCACAATTTGCAATTCAAAAAAATAGTCGATTTTTCTCAAACTATACCTATGTAATCCGGAGTCGCCCCCCCTCGGAGGTAGGAAAATATAGTGACACCACTGCCGCCGCCGCAGTCTGTCGAACGAGGAAAATCGGGTAAAATCAGCAGATTTGGGCGGTAGCCGTGGAGGTTGCGGGGGATCGGCATTTACCGGCAACGCTAAACTAAAAGCAGCAGCCAGAAGGGTAGAGTTAGGGCAGAAAATCGAAAAAAGTTCTCACAAAACAGGGAATTGCTCCAAAAACGCACCGCTTCCCTCCATATGAGCAAACTTAAGTAAGTATCTACTTTGATTATAAATACAAATTTGTTTACAAAATCATGATATTGTCCGAAGACCGCCGCCAGTGCTACCAAGAATTACAGCAAGCACTAGAACAACTACAAAGAACTGCTGCACAGGATAATGTGGATCGGGTCGCGCTGGCGATCGAATACACAAAAGTGCAACAATTTTTCGGAAACCAAATTATGAGAGCCGAAAGCGATGAGTTAGACGCCTCAGAAACACCCCCAGAGCAGTCCTATTTGACGGAAATTCACAAGCAACTGCGGTTATTGGGGACAGATGTCACCTTTTTGCAAGCGTCGCGCCAGCCAGCGACAGCAAAGGCGAGGCAAACTGCGGCGATCGCGCGGCTTAACACGCTAATTGGCTACTGTGGCGCGCTGCTGCAAAAAAATTCTGGTTCTTCAGGGCCCGCCTAGATACAGAATTAATAATTGAATTAACAGGGAATTAATAAGGCAAGGAGAAATAAAGCGGTGGAATGTCCAAAATGTAAACATCCCAATTTAGAAGGCGGTACCTTAGCCGGCCGTATGTCGGTGCAGTGGTGTCCCAACTGTTACGGTATCTGGATTCCAGGCCGAGAATACGAAGCTTGGCAAAAAGAGCAAAGCCAGTGGTACAACAAATCCGAGAAGCCTGATGCGACAGCGACTCTCGGCATAGAATTCACGCCGTCTCCCTACGACAGCAAAGCAGCGCTGTGTCCCGAAGACGGTCACTATCTGTCGCGGGCGAAAGTTCCTTTCAGCAGAGTGCCCTTTTACATAGAGCGCTGTATGTTGTGCGGGGGCATTTGGTGCGATAACGGCGAGTGGGACATTCTCGAAAGTCTGGGATTCCACACCGAGATTGACAAGATGTTTTCTCCGAATTGGCAAGCTAAGGCCCGCGTGCAAGAACTCGCCTCTAGGGAACGTCAAGTGCTGACTGAGAAGCTGGGGCCGGATATCGCCGGATATGTATTGGAACTCGCGGAAGTTTTAGCAGACCATCCTCACGCAGATTGTGCCGCTACTTACATACTGCGGAGAGCTGAGTTGAAGCGAAGGGAAATTTAGTCAGTTGATGGTTGTCAGTTGTCAGTTGTTAGTTGTCAGTTGTCAGTTGTCAGTTATCAGTTGCTCGGTGAATGATGTACTAATAAAAGCTTTGTTTGTAGCTATTTTTATTTGTATTTACAAACAGCAGAGCAGTCTCTTGCCAATAACTAATAACTCTGGAACACTAAGAAGTAACAACTAACAGCCAGTATATTGACCATTAAATAACAAATAACAAATAACAACTGACCACTGACTACTGACTAAGGACTAATGACTAATGACTAATGACTCTTCTCTATTTTCCGTTGACAATCTGCGAGTAGCTTATCCTCAGCGGCGGGGCCAATCCGGTTGGGCCGTTGACGGGGTTTCCCTGACGCTGAAACCGGGGGAAAAGCTCGGATTAGTTGGGGAGTCTGGGTGCGGTAAGTCAACTTTGGGAAGAGCGGCGATGCGGTTGCTGCCGGATTCAACGCTGATTGAGGGGCGAGTTAGTTTTGCTGGAGAGTCGGTGTTCGATATGAATGCTTCGCGGCTGAGACAATTTCGGGGCGAAGCTGTAGCATTGATTTTTCAAGATCCGATGACTCGTCTCGATCCTTTGATGACTGTAGGAGAACATTGCATCGAGACTTTGCAAGCTCACAGACCGAATTTGGATCGCAAGCAAGCTAAGAAACGGGCGATAGAAACTCTGGAAGCTGTGAAAATTCCCGCGTCTCGCTGGTCGCAATTTCCCCACGAATTTAGCGGCGGAATGCGGCAAAGAGTAGCAATTGCTTTGGCTCTTTTGCTCGATCCCAAATTAATTGTGGCGGACGAACCGACTACAAGTTTGGACGTAACTGTAGCTGCTCAGATTTTGCAGGAATTAACCAGACTTTGCGAGGAACGGGGAACGGCTATTTTGTTGATTTCTCACGATTTGGCGATGGTGGCTGAGTATTGCGATCGCATTGCGGTGATGTACGGCGGTAAAGTCGTAGAAACAGGGCCGGTGCTAAACGTGTTTGAAAAGCCGCAGCACGAATATACTCGATCGCTCCTCAAAGCAGCTTTGCACATTCAAGCCGATTCTGACAAAGGATTAGCATTCGAGGAAATCAGGACTGAAGCCGTTACTGCAAACTCAACAAATTCGCCTCTTTTGACCGTAACGAATTTGCAGCAACACTACAGTTTAGAAAGCAATTTATTAGATCAGTTGTTTTCCAGGAATCGCCAGGTAATTAAAGCAGTAGACGGCGTTAGTTTAGAGCTACAACGGGGAGAAATCCTAGGGCTGGTGGGGGAGTCCGGCTGCGGCAAAAGTACCTTGTCACGCACGATTTTGCAGCTAATTACCGCGACTGGTGGCAAAGTGGAATTTCAAGGAATAGATATAACTGCCCTGAACCGCGATGCTGTGAGGAAGCACCGCCGCGAAATGCAAATGATCTTTCAAGACCCCCACGCTTGCCTGAATCCGATGATGACTGTCGGGCAAAGTATTGCTGACCCTTTGTTTATTCACAAATTAGCTAATGGCAGCGAAGCTAAAAAACAAGTAATCCAAATGTTAGAGCGGGTAGGTTTAAGTCCAGGGGAGGATTTCTTTCGTCGCTATCCGGGGGAATTGTCAGGAGGACAACAGCAGCGAGTTTCGATCGCCCGCGCTTTAATTACTCGGCCGCAACTGATAATTTGCGACGAACCTGTGAGTATGCTGGATGCCAGCGTGCAGACTCAAGTTTTAGAGCTGATGTTGGAGTTGAAGCAGGAATTTAATTTGACTTATCTGTTCATTACGCACGATTTGTGGGTGGCGAGATTTTTTTGCGATCGCATTGCGGTAATGAATGCCGGAAAAATTGTTGAAATCGGTAAGACTAGAGATATTTTTACTAATCCGCAGCACCCTTATACTCAGCAATTATTGCAGGCAGCTCCTTTACTGGCTCGAACTCAATAGAAAGGTATAAAATTGGGGCCATCTAATTTCTGTCACGGGCTTCTAGATGGATTTCGGAAATTTCCGGTTAAATTGGTTAAAGTTAAGGGATACTTTTCAAATCCTTCCACCGACACCAAGCACGATATGGCAGAATCTGACCTAGGCAGTTTTGCGGTGGCACCCGAAGCCTCATTCGCGATCGCACAAGATGAAGACACTGAGATCGATCGTCCGACGGTAACTCGATCGTCAGCATACAACAACTGGTCTGCCGACGATCCAGTGGGAGCTTTGTTCAAGGAAATGGCTCGGTATCCTCTACTGACAGCAGCCGAAGAAGTAGAGTTAGCGCGCCGCGTTCAAGAATTGGTAGCCCTGGATGAACTAGAACAGCGTTTGCAGCAGGAATTCGACAGAGTGCCGACAAAAGCTGAACTCGCAACGGCTTTGGGGATAAGCGAAACTCAACTGCAACAGCTTCGCCACCAGTGTCAGTCGGCGAAACGGAAAATGATCAGCTCGAATTTGCGCTTGGTGGTTTCGATTGCCAAACGCTATCTTAATCGGGGCGTGCCTTTTCTCGATTTAATTCAGGAAGGAGCTTTGGGTTTAAACCGGGCCGCCGAAAAGTTCGATCCGGAGAAGGGTTACAAGTTTTCTACTTATGCCTATTGGTGGATTCGCCAAGGAATTACCCGGACAATTGCCAATCAAGGGCGGACGATTCGCTTGCCGGTTCACATTGTCGAACAGTTAAATAAACTCAAAAAAGTTTATCGCGATTTGAGGCGTTCTCTTCAACGCAATCCAACTGAAACTGAACTTGCTAGAGAAATGCAAGTTTCTTGCGAACAGCTTCGCTACCTCCAGCAAGTACGTCGGCAATCTTTGTCTCTCAACCACCGCATCGGCTCAGAAGAAAGTTCGGAACTTTTGGATGTTCTGGAAGATAACGCGACGCAATCTCCCGAAGCTCAGATGAATGAGATGATGATGCGCCAAGATATTTTGGAGGTGTTGGACAGTATTTTGACTGAGCGGGAAAAAGAGATTGTTGCTATGCGTTACGGTTTGCTGACGGGCGAACCTTACACTTTAGAAGAGGTCAGCAGTTTGTTCAATTTGTCCCGCGAACGAGTCCGTCAAATTCAAAATAAGGCAATGCGAAAGCTGCGCCGCCCTCAAGTGACGGAACGATTGAAGGGCTGGTTGAAATAAGCAAAAAAAATTGAGTTGGCATTGTGAAAAATATTAAAATTATTGTGGGTGGGCACTCCAAGGCTGCCCTAAATATGCTAATTCAAGGTTGACAAACTTAATTAAAAATTACAAATCAAAAATGTCTTGATGTGGTATTTTTAATTGTTGATTGTCGCGTCCTACTTACTTATTTATGTCTTCTGAGGTAATTTTGCGCCCAGCTACCCGCGCTGACGTGCCGGTGCTGTTTGATTTGATTAAAGCTTTAGCTGACTACGAAAAATTATCTCATGCCGTTACTGGCAATGCCGTTGATTTGGAGCATCATTTGTTTGGCGATCGACCTTTTGCTGAAGCGATTTTAGCCGAGTGCGAAAATCGAGTTGTGGGCTGGGCGCTGTTTTTTTACAATTATTCTACTTTTTTGACTCAGCCGGGAATTTATTTGGAAGATTTGTTTGTGATCCCTGAGTTTCGAGGGCGGGGAATTGGCAAGTCTTTGATAGTTTATTTAGCGCAGTTGACGGTGGAAAGGGGCTGCGGGCGTTTGGAATGGAGTGTTTTGGATTGGAATGAATTGGCGATCGGATTT
Source organism: Microcoleus sp. POL10_C6 (assembly GCF_036701585.1). Taxonomy (NCBI): domain Bacteria; kingdom Bacillati; phylum Cyanobacteriota; class Cyanophyceae; order Oscillatoriales; family Microcoleaceae; genus Microcoleus; species Microcoleus sp. POL10_C6. The sequence continues at coordinate 17,818 of NZ_JAUBRB010000033.1, forward strand.
TACAAGGGTATCGGTGCTGATGTGATGCCCGACTGGCGGATTTGCCGGGTTGCGGGCGAGTCTTTGGCAACTTTGGCATCGAAGTAATTCAGGGTGGGCTAGGAGCAACGCCCCACAAAAAATTCATCTGTTCCACACACAGGCATCTTGCCTGTGTGTGGAACAGGCATCTTGCCTGTGTGCGGAACAGGCATCTTGCCTGTTAAGCTAAAAGGCCGCACTCCGGTTAATTAATACCGACCTACTTAAGTGGCAAAAATATAGGAAAATTTAAGTAACAGTAGATTTTGATTGAGAGAGTAGATCGTGATTATTTGGGTAAACGAGCAAATCGATCCGTCTGGTATTCTTTATTCTTGCATTGCTTGTTGCGATGAGACTCAAGCGAAGGATTGCCACGAATCTTTTGAGAAGAATTTGACGGCAGAGCAAAAACAGCAGGGCTGGGTTGCTACTTTGCGGACTGTTAGTTCTTGGGATGAGGTGCCTGTTAATGCTTTGAAATTGAATTAATGAGTGCAAGTCATCAGCAGCTTTAGTGTCGCCCTGTTTCCGTTCGCTCGAAACGGTAGGAAAACGGGGGACATCTGTTTGGAAAAGGCAAGATAGCTCGATCGCACATTTGTCAAATTAAAAAAGGTTGTGTGAATCAGAAGGCAAAAAGCTACAAGCGTTTGGGGCTGCCAGTCTGAGCATTTTGCCCTGCAAGGTGGGGGAATTGGGGCGGAAATTTTCCGGCTTGCACTGCTGCGAACACGCTAGGACGAAAAAGCGTGCAAGTGCGCTCCTCTTCGAGGGCTCCGCTAACGACAATTCGCATTTCTTAAACGGATTTTAGCATTACTATTAATAGATAGAGGCATTTCCAATTGTCTAGTTAAATTTTTATGATTGAAACCTTATTTCACGCTTATACGCCTCTAGTTATCTGGACTGGCTTAGGACTGCTGCTGTTTCGGTACATCCCAGTTGACTTTCCCAAGCTGCTGAGCTACTTTCTTTTCTGGATTGGGATACCGCTGCAAATTCTAGTTTTAGCCCGTCACAGCGAATTTTCGGGTGCTGTGGGATTCACACCTGCGATCGCCATATTCGTGTTATTTCTGAGTACGAGTTTTGCTTGGCTGACTTGGGTATTATTGCGTAGGCTGAGTGCGGCCCACATCAAAAAGCCCTATTTTCAGGGCAAAAATTCTCTGGTAAATTTATTTTTATTAAATTTTAATTCCCTGAAGCGATCGAGCGAAGGGAGTTTTATCCTAGCTTCGATGTTAGGGAATACGGGCTTTGTTGGATTAGCAATCACCCCGTCTATCATCAGCACCGATAACACCAACTGGGCTGTCTTGTACAGCGTCACTAACAATGTTATTGGAACTTATTGTTTCGGTGTATTTATTGCTAGCTATTTCGGGAACTCCGAGCAAAAAAATCACTGGTGGACTCAGATCCGGGACGTGCTGACAGTTCCCGCTCTGTGGGCATTTTTAATTGGTTTTTATACTAGAAACATCCCCCTGCCCGAGATAGTGGAATCGGGATTGCAGACTGCTGTTTGGGTGGTAATTGCCAGTGCTTTGCTGCTGGTTGGCATCCGGCTGAGGTCTATTAAGAAATGGGAAAGTTTTGAACTGGCGTTAATCCCGTCGCTGTTAAAAGTGGTAATTGTGCCGGTGCTGATCGGATTGGGTGCTAGTTATTTCGGATTGAGCGGCGATCCGAGGTTCGTGTTGGTGTTGATGTCGGGAACGCCCACAGCTCTTTCTGTGCTGATTTTAGCAGAAGTCTACGAGCTCGATCGCGATTTGTTAGCTAGCAGCATCGCCATAACTTCCGTCGGGTTGCTGTTGATGCTTCCGCTGTGGTTAGCTGGGTTTAGTTAATATTAGCTAAAATTTCAAATCAGATGGCTCTAAAATTTCGCAGTACAATCAACAATAGCTGCACGGAAAAGACTATGAACGAGACAATAACTGCTACAGGTCTGCCTCCTGCATTCCCCGATCATACCCAATTGCCAGACGAAGACGGTACATTTGTAAAAAATTTTCAGGAGCATCCCCAGAGCATCATTCTGACAGATTCGATCGGGCCGGTTGTAGAGCGGCTGCATCCAGACGGACAATATGCGGGCAAGATTGCGGCATTTACTGGCGAGAAACTGACCCGCCAGAGCGAGGCGCAGAAGCACCGGATTGGTTTTACGTGCCGAATGTACCCGCAACACTTGACGGTTTTCGCCGTTCTTATGTACTTTGGCGGGAACACATGGCTCCGTTCATTGCTTTAGAATTTGCTAGCGGTAATGGAGATGAAGAGCGCGATTCCCTACCCTTCGGGAACCCCTACGGGGAACGGGATAGCTTCGCTTCACGTACTCCCTTGAGTGTGGCCGCTGACGGTACCACCACTAAACCGGGTAAGTTTTGGGTGTACGAGAGAATTATCCGCATTCCTTACTACGGCATTTATGAAATGAGAACGGGCAATTTAGAGGTCTATCACCTGATAGATTTTGTGTATCGAAGGATGGAGCCAAACGAACGCGGTCACTATCCCATTCCTGTACTAGATGTAGAATTGGGACTGTGGCAGGGAAGCTATCAAAATCAAGAACTGCTTTGGCTGCGGTGGTGGGATTCCCAGGGGAATTTGCTGTTAACTGGCTCCGAACAAGTTGAAATTGAGCGGGCTAGAACCGAGCAAGAACGGGAAAGAGCCGAACAAGCAGAGCGAAAAGTTACCCAGTTAGCCGATCGAATGCGAGCAATGGGAATCGATCCCGATGCTGAGGACTGATATCAAATTTTCAAAACTCTCTCTGTAGCGCGAGCATCCCGCACCTAATCTTTTATAATCACAAAAAACAAAGCTGATGGAAACTAAACCACCTCTACCGCCCTTTACGTTGGAAACGGCTAAAGCCAAAGTTCAAGCTGCTGAAGATGCCTGGAATACCCGCGATCCAGAACGAGTAGCCTTAGCTTATACGGAAGATTCTCAGTGGCGAAACCGTGCCGAATTCTTCAGCGGACGGGAACAAATCAAGGCTTTTTTAAGACGAAAATGGGCAAAGGAATTAGATTACCGTTTAAAGAAAGAACTGTGGAGTTTTACAGACAATCGGATTTCTGTTCGATTTGAGTATGAGTGGCACGATGATTCTGGCTACTGGTATCGCGCCTATGGTAATGAACAGTGGGAATTTGCAGAAAATGGGTTAATGCGAAGACGTGAAGCTAGCATTAATGATGTTCCCATTCAAGAGTCTGAACGGAAGTTTCGATAAAATTTATCTGTGAGTTGCTAGAGGCATAAACCTGGCTTTTTAGGAAAATATGCAGGTTTGTAGTGAGAACTTTAGTCATGATTGACTAAACGCCAGAAAGACGAATAAAGTCCTCACTACTAACGAAAGGTTTGTAGTAAGGACTTGAATCATGATTAGATTTATTGCAAAAATACAAGACACCCCACCCCAACCCTCCCCTTGAATCAGGGGAGGAGGCAAGATTATTCTTGTTTCCCCCCTGAATAAGGGGGGACTTGCGGGAGGTGAATTTGACTTTTGCAAGAACTCTAGAGAAGTTTATAGAGCATCTGCGATCGTGTAGAATCTGAAAAAACAATTTTAATGGAGTTTTGTTGCAAATGAAATTTTTGGCGATCGAAACACTAATTTTTAGTTCTATCCTTCTGTCAATCTCATCATTGTCCTCTGCTCAAAGTAATCAACAGGGATCTACAATTCTACCCACAGGAGCTTACTACGCTCAAGGAACAATGTTCAATAACTCCCGTAGAGAGATTGCACATCAAAACAATAGAATCTGCATCAAGATCGTCGATGGCCCTGCAACTCCCTACAAAGGAGTCGAATCTATCACAATTAGCAGCGTGTCTTTGGAAAATGGGAAATACTATATTGATGCAACTGGCACGGAGCTAGTATTAAAAAACAATGGAAAAGCATTCTCTGGCGACATTCGCGGTACATGGGAGTATAGAGGTATCTCCTCCGATCGCAGGAGTCAACCCATACAAGCTGAAAAAATGGCAGAATGTGTAGCTGCTCAAGGACGATATGTGCAGAAGATGGAAGGAATATCCATTTCAGGAATCGATTTTCCCAAGCATTAACCACGATCGAGATGGGTAAGGGCGCAACCAAAAGGTGCTCTGTGGGATGCAGTAATGGGTAATCGAAGTAAGGTGCGCGGCGCGCACCCTACATCATTAGGTTATTCGTGCCAGACTGTATCCTCAATCGGTAAGCAAACTCGGAGAAGTCAGCACAAAGACATCCCTGGTTCCCACCCCTTCAGATTCCGGTTTAATCGGTGTAGTGAAGTGGAAAAACTCGTGGTCGTTAACTAACAGCAATTCTCCCGGATGCAGAATTTTATTAAAAACAGGCTTCTCTTTTTTAGCCAAGTACAAATGCGTTTCCCCGCCTACAATATTAGTTCTGTCAACTGAGAAAATCCCGATAAAATCAGTACCGTCTTGGTGAATGCCTTCCGGTGCGGGGTTGCCAAAATTGTTTGGCGAACAAGTCGTCCTGATTTGATGGATGCCGATTTCAGCTTCCGGGTGAATTTTGCAGGAATCGAAAAAAGCAAAAATCATCTGTTTGAAATTATCGAGGGCGATTAGTCGATCGTCCAATTCGGCAAATTCCCGCCTGATATCACCCACTAGCGGATTGTATGTTTTGCTTTGATACAAATAGCCGTGAGGTAACTTAACTAACTCATTTCCGTTGACTGCAAACCGCGACAATCTTCTCGAACGATACTTACCTTTCACATACGGATCGACAGGCATATCGTCAAAAAATTCCTTGAAGCCTTCTAGCTTAATCGAGTTTACTTTTTTGAAAGTAAACATGAAGGCATAATCCAAATGAATGGATTCTAATACGGTTTTCATAGATTTTACTCCCTGAAGCCTTGCTCCCCTCCCTAAATTTGCCTGGAGGAGGTGTATGCTTCTACTCTAGCGCAGGATTTTTGTATGTGTCGTAAAAAACACTACAAAAATTGCAAAGATATCGTAAAGACGACAAGATGAATTGGGGGCTGGTTCTTCTTTTAATCCAAAATCCCCAATCTAAAATCTAAAATCGATTGACTGCTTTCACCAGCGACTGACAGGCCCGCAGGAAAACGGCAACATCGACCCCAAGTGCGACGTACTGAACGCCAGCATCAATCCACTGCTGGGCGATTTCGGGGTTTTCGGCAAAAGTACCGGCGGCTTTGCCTGCTTTGCGGATGGTTTGGACTGCCTCTTGCATCATGTCGATGACTCGGGGATCGCGGACTTGGCCGGGAATGCCGATCGACTGTGACAAATCGTAAGGCCCCAGAAAAATCACGTCCACCTCTGGCACAGTAACAATTTCTGCCAGGTTGTCGATGCCGCATTTGCCTTCGACATGAATCACAACTAAGGATTCTTCGTTGAGTCGATCGGTGATATTTGTACCTGCAGCGGTGTAAAGTCCTGCCCGCGTAGCAAAGGAAAGGCCTCGCGTGCCCAGAGGACTGTATTTAGCACTTTTGACAGCGGTTTCGGCATCGATTTTGCTTTCAATTTGAGGTACTTGAACTCCTGCACTGCCGATGTCGAGAGCTCGTTGAATTTGCGGCCCGTCGTTTTTGCGGACACGAACAATCGGTGCAATTCCGGTGCAGTCGGCGGCGCGACACAAATCTTCAGCAGCAAGCGGGTTCAGGGGGCCGTGTTCCATATCGATAACGGCGAAATCAAATCCAGCGTGACCGCAGATTTCCATGAATGCGGGATAAGCGCAGTTCATAAATAAACCGAGGACTGTTTCGCCTTGTTTAATTTTTTGTTTGAGTTTGTTTTGACGCATGGGTAATCCCGGAAAGTTTAGTTGTTTTTTACCGCAGATGAAGCCAGATTGTTTTTAATAATACAGCTCAAATATGGTCGTAATAAATTACTTTATGTTAAGAGAATAGACAAAAATTTTATAGCTGCTTTTGCCTCTATCTTAAATGGAATCAAGCACAAAATCCAGCCAAAAATAAACATTCCTAAAATTGGTAAAAATATGGCTCCCACGGATGGTTCAACTAACCAAGCAAATAAAGAAAACATTCCAATACTGCCAGTTGTCCACAGCCACAGAATCAGAAATCCTATAACTGTTGTATGTAAACTCATCCTAATTCTGATGGAACAACCGAACTGTTGATTATGTATATCTCCTTGTATAATTGGGAACAATAAATGTCTACCGATGATGATGCGATTAATTTTGAAGTTTTTGCCATAAATCGTTCCTTCATAGGGTTTCGCAGGGGGCTGACCAAAGGGTAAAATTATTCTAAAAACTTTGGGAGGAGTAACAACTTCGTCCAACCTGCGTAAAACTTCCGAATAAGTTAAACTGGTGGTAATTGTTAAAGTCTCAAAAGGAATAAATAACCTAAAAAATTTGACTATCTTGAGCATAAGGTTCATCCGGCTGTTCAATAGTTGTTGCTGGTATTAATGCCTCTTCTCTAAAAAAATTTTCCCTGACAACAGCGCGAAATACCAGTATACTGCAAAATAAACATTTAGATGGGATGAGTGTTTTTCGCGCTATGTCAAAATTAATTCCACAATCTCCGATGAAACTTCGACAGTATCTATTTTTGCTCAAAGGTCGATCGATCCTTAGCCTCACCCTCGGCATAATCTCCGCGATAGGGAGCATTTCGCCAGTATTTGCTGCACCTCCCCGCAATCCCGACACTGCTGAAACTTGCGACATTCTAGTAGCAGGCGGCGGGCTCGCAGGCGCTGCTACCGCTTACGAAGGTTTGCTGGCGGGGCGCACAGTTTGCCTCACTGAAATTACTGACTGGGTAGGCGGTCAAATTTCCTCCCAGGGAACTTCCGCACTCGATGAAAGAGATACTCAGCGATCGCTCTTATTTTACCCCCGTGGCTACCTCGAATTGCGGGAGCGGATCAAGGAACATTACGGCCGGCTAAATCCCGGAGGCTGTTGGGTTAGCTATTCGTGTTTCATGCCCTACGACGGTCACAAAATTCTCTTTAACATCTTGCAGGATGCCGCTAGAAAAGGCAAAGGCACGCTGAAATGGTTTCCCAATACGGTTATTAAAGAACTAGCAATTACTCCTGCTGTAGCGGGGAATACGGTTGGGGGTCAACAAATTAAAAGTGCGATCGCCATTCAACACAAACCGGCCACCAACACCCCACCACTCAACACCGAAACTCTTTCTCAAACTATCGAAGATGCCTATCGCTACGAAAATTCTCCGCGATTTAATAAAACTATTATTCGGTTTATTTCTAAATCATCTGGAACCCCCCCTAACCCCAGAATGGTGGGGAATGCCACAAGTTCCCCCCCTTTACAAGGGGGTGCTGGTTGGTACGTTGTAGATGCCACTGAAACAGGTGAATTGATCGGACTTGCCGATGTTCCCTACCGCCTCGGAATTGACCCGCGTTCCCCTCTGGAACCTTCCTCCGCTAGCCCAACCGGCGACCCTTACTGCACTCAAGGTTTTACCTACACCTTTGCGATGGAGGCAACGAAGGAACCGCAGCAGCATCAAGTGCCGTCTTTTTATCAACAATACGCTCCTTACTACAGCTACGAATTGCAGAGATTGGCGAGCTTTCCCTTAGTTTTCAGCTACCGCCAAATCAGGACCAGGAGACCGGATGAAAAGCGACCTTTAGACCCGAAGCAATTCCCGATTTATCCGGGGGATATTTCGATGCAAAACTGGACTTGGGGCAATGACTATCGTCCCGGTTCTGCTGAGGATAATTTAATTTATTCTCGCAAGCAGTTGGAAGAGTCCGGTCAACTGCAACCGGGGGGATGGATGGGCGGTTTGCGAACCGAAACTTTGCGAAAGGGAGAGGAAAATGCCAAAGGATTTTTCTACTGGCTGGTAACAGGAACTACTGACTCGCAGCTAGGAGAGGGAGTCAAAAAGCCTAATCCAAACAATCGTTTTTTGAGCGGGTTGGATTCGCCGATGGGGACGGTGCACGGACTTTCTAAATATCCTTATATGCGGGAGGGCCGACGTATTATTGGGCGGCCGAGTTTTAATCAGCCTCAAGGTTTTACGGTGTGGGAAGTTGATATGTCTCGCACTGACTTTACGGCTGATTTTTATCGCCAGAATTTGTCGGAGGAAGAGTATCGGAATTTGTGGTTAGCTGTGGGTGGTTTGAATGCGCCGGCTTTGGCTGTGGGAAGTCAATCTGTTGAGGATACAAAATCGCGATCGCGCGCTACGATTTATCCTGATTCTGTGGGTATCGGTCATTATGCGATCGACTTTCATCCCTGCATGACCAACAGTCCGCCGGAAGCACCGGGAAATACCGAACGCGAAGGCACTCGCAAAGGTCAAGGGCAAGCTTATCCCTTCCAAATTCCCCTGCGGGCAATGATTCCCCAGAAAATTGACAATATGTTAGTGGCGGGTAAAAGTATTGCTGTTAGCCACACAGCGGCCGCTGCTTATCGAGTGCATTCTTTTGAATGGTCTGCCGGTGCGGCGGCGGGAGTTACGGCTGCTTTTTCCTTGGAAAAAGGGATTCTACCTTATGAATTAGTGGACGAATTGCCGTCCCGCGAGCCGAACTTGGAAGTATTGCAGTTGCGGTTGCAACAAAATGCCAATCCGATCGCCTTTCCGGGTACTTCTATTTTCAATAGTTCGTGGCAAAATTGGAAATAATCGCAGTTGATAATCTGTAGGGCCGGCATCCTGCCCGCCTTACAATAAAATTCACTCTGTGTGGAACAGGGTGGAACAGGCTTTCGGGCTTGTTCCTGACACCCCACAATTAACTCGTTAGCAAGAAGAGTTTGCTAACCAGTATAAAATAACCAATAACAAAATAGCTGATAAACAGCAATTTGTCATCCATCTTTCGACAGAAGCAATCAGACACTGCTTTAGTTGGATAATATCAATAATCTCAAAAATATTCCCCCCTTCCCCTTCAAACTCGTCAAAGGTAACGCTCATGTCAACTGCACAGATAACCAGCCCCAATTCCAATAATTATGCCAAACAGTTACTTAGAACCTTAGTGGCAGTCAAAAAAGGGGACTTTTCAGTTCGGATGCCCATAGACCAGACCGGTCTAGCGGGGAAAATTGCTGACGAACTTAACGACATTATCGAGCTCAATGAGAGAATGGCGGCCGAACTCGATCGCATCGGCACAGTTGTCGGTAAAGAAGGCAAAATCGCCCAGCGTGCCACCATCGGCAGCGCCGAGGGGTCATGGGCAGCTAGCGTCAACTCTGTCAATACCCTAATTACAGATTTAGTGCAACCAACCTCTGAAACCGCCAGAGTAATTCGGGCCGTAGCAAAAGGAGATTTATCGCAAACCATCGCCTTAGAAATAGAAGACAGACCCCTCAAAGGAGAATTCCTCCAAACAGCGCAAATTGTTAACACAATGGTAGACCAGTTGAGCTCCTTTGCGTCGGAAGTAACGCGGGTGGCAAGGGAAGTGGGAACCGAAGGGAAATTAGGCGTGCAAGCTGAAGTTAAAGGAGTTGCTGGAACCTGGAAAGATTTAACGGATTCAGTTAACTCGATGGCGGGGAATTTAACAGCACAAGTGCGTAACATTGCCGAAGTGACGACGGCTGTGGCCAATGGCGATTTATCCAAAAAAATTACAGTAGATGTAAAAGGTGAAATTCTCGAACTGAAAAACACGATTAACATCATGGTGGATCAGTTGAGTTCCTTCGCATCTGAAGTAACGCGGGTGGCGAGAGAAGTAGGAACGGAAGGCAAATTAGGGGTGCAAGCTGAAGTGCGGGGAGTTGCAGGAACCTGGAAAGATTTAACGGATTCAGTTAACTCAATGGCCGGCAATCTTACCGCACAAGTACGGAACATTGCCGACGTGACGACTGCTGTGGCAAATGGTGACTTATCTAAAAAAATTACAGTAGATGTTAAAGGTGAAATTCTGGAGTTAAAAAACACGATTAACATCATGGTGGATCAGTTAAATTCCTTCGCATCTGAAGTAACGCGGGTGGCGAGAGAAGTAGGTTCCGAAGGCAAACTTGGCGGTCAAGCTGAGGTGAAAGGAGTTGCCGGAACTTGGAAGGATTTAACAGATAGCGTTAACTTCATGGCAGGCAGTTTGACAGCACAAGTGCGGAACATCGCTGAAGTGACAACCGCTGTGGCAAAGGGCGATTTATCTAAAAAAATTACCGTAGATGTTAAAGGGGAAATTCTCGAACTAAAAAACACCGTCAACACGATGGTTGACCAGTTAAATTCCTTCGCATCTGAAGTAACCAGGGTTGCTAGGGAAGTGGGAACGGAAGGGAAATTAGGTGTGCAAGCTGAAGTGCAGGAAGTAGCAGGAACCTGGAAAGATTTAACGGATTCAGTTAACTCAATGGCCGGAAATTTAACAGCACAAGTCCGCAACATTGCTGAGGTGACGACGGCTGTTGCTAACGGTGACTTATCTAAAAAAATTACGGTACAGGTAAAAGGCGAAATTTTAGAACTGAAAAACACCATTAACGTGATGGTCGATCAGCTTAATTCCTTTGCATCTGAAGTAACCAGGGTTGCTAGGGAAGTGGGTTCCGAAGGTAAACTCGGCGGTCAAGCGGATGTGCGAGGCGTAGCAGGAACTTGGAAGGATTTAACGGATAGCGTTAACTTCATGGCGGGTAGTTTGACAGAGCAAGTACGGAATATTGCGGCTGTTACTACTGCGGTGGCAAATGGCGACTTGTCGAAGAAAATTACTGTAGATGTTAAGGGTGAAATTCTGGAGTTAAAAAACACCGTAAACACGATGGTGGATCAGTTAAATTCCTTCGCTTCGGAAGTAACCAGGGTTGCTAGGGAAGTGGGGACGGAAGGGAAATTAGGTGTGCAAGCTGAAGTTAAAGGAGTTGCCGGAACTTGGAAAGATTTAACGGATTCAGTTAACTCGATGGCGGGGAATTTAACAGCACAAGTGCGTAACATTGCCGAAGTGACAACGGCGGTGGCCAATGGCGATTTATCCAAAAAAATTACAGTAGATGTTAAAGGCGAAATTCTCGAACTGAAAAACACGATTAACATCATGGTGGATCAGTTGAGTTCCTTCGCATCTGAAGTAACGCGGGTGGCGAGAGAAGTAGGAACGGAAGGTAAATTAGGTGTGCAAGCTTACGTGCGGGGTGTAGGGGGAACTTGGAAAGATTTAACCGACAACGTAAACTTGATGGCGGGGAATTTGACGGCGCAGGTGCGGAATATTGCGGAAGTGACGAAAGCGGTGGCAAATGGCGATTTGTCTAAGAAAATCACCGTGGATGTTAAAGGCGAAATTCTGGAGTTGAAAGACACTATTAACGTGATGGTGGATCAGCTTAATTCCTTTGCTTCTGAGGTAACGCGGGTGGCGCGGGAGGTGGGAACTGAGGGTAAATTGGGCGGTCAAGCTGAGGTGAAAGGAGTTGCGGGAACTTGGAAAGATTTAACCGACAACGTAAACTCGATGGCGGGGAATTTGACAGCGCAAGTGCGGGGTATTGCTAAGGTTGTGACGGCGGTGGCGAATGGCGATTTGAAGCGCAAATTAATGCTGGAAGCTAAGGGAGAAATTGCGACTCTGGCAGATACGATTAATGAGATGATTGATACGCTCGCGACGTTTGCAGATCAAGTTACTACAGTGGCGCGGGAAGTGGGAATTGAAGGGAAATTGGGTGGCCAGGCGAAGGTTCCGGGCGCGGCGGGGACGTGGCGAGATTTGACGGATAATGTGAATGAGTTGGCGGCGAATTTGACTACTCAGTTGCGGGCGATCGCAGAAGTGGCAATTGCTGTTACCAGAGGCGATTTAACGAGGTCAATTTCCGTCGCCACGGAAGGAGAAGTTGCGATCGTTAAGGACAACATTAACCAGATGATCGCCAATCTGCGGGAGACTACGCAGAAAAATACTGAGCAAGATTGGCTGAAAACAAACCTTGCTAAGTTCACTCGAATGCTACAAGGTCAGCGGGATTTAGAAACTGTTTCTAAACTAATTCTCTCAGAATTGACGCCGCTGGTGTCTGCTCAGCATGGCGTCTTCTTTATGATGGAATCAGTCGAACATGATCCGTTTCTCAAACTGTTAAGTACCTACGCCTACCGCGAACGCAAACAGTTAGGAAATAGATTCCATTTAGGCGAAGGTTTGGTAGGGCAGTGCGCCCTGGAAAAGGAACGGATACTGTTGACAGAAGTGCCGGAAAACTACGTTAAAATTGGTTCGGGACTGGGAGAATCTACGCCGCTGAATGTGGTAGTTTTACCCGTATTATTTGAGGGACAAGTGACGGCAGTAATCGAGTTAGCTTCGTTCCGCCGATTCAGCGAAATACACTTGACATTCCTCGACCAACTTACAGAAAGTATCGCCATTGTCTTAAATACAATTGCGGCGAGTATGCGGACGGAAGAGTTGCTGAAACAGTCACAGTCTTTGGCAGAAGAGTTACAAACTCAGCAAAAAGAACTAACGGAAACTAACAAGCGTCTTGAACAACAAGCGCAGTCGCTCCGCGCATCTGAGGAACTGTTGAAGAGTCAGCAGGAAGAGTTGCAACAAACCAATGAAGAACTAGAAGAACAAGCGGAATTGCTAGCGCTGCAAAATAAGGAAGTTGAGCGGAAAAACCGAGATATCGAACAGGCGAGAGGGTTGTTGGAAGAAAGAGCCGAACAGTTGGCTCTAACTTCTAAGTATAAGTCGGAGTTTCTGGCAAATATGTCTCACGAGTTGCGAACTCCGCTGAATTCGCTGTTGATTTTGGCTCGATTACTTTCTGACAATACAGAGGGTAATTTGACTCTGAAGCAAGTTGAATACACGCGCACAATTTACTCGGCAGGAAATGATTTGCTGGGGCTGATTAATGACATCTTGGATCTGGCTAAGATTGAATCGGGCACGATGTCGGTGGAAATTGAGCAAGTGTTGTTTACGGACTTGCGAGATCATTTGGATCGGACTTTCCGCCAAATCGCCCAGGATAAGAAGTTGAGTTTTAAAATAGAGCTTGAGGCTGGGTTGCCAAAAGGTCTCTATACTGATGCTAAACGGCTGCAACAAGTTTTGAAGAATCTCCTCTCTAATGCGTTTAAGTTTACAGAGCGAGGTGAGGTGAAATTGCGTGCGGAAGTAGCGCGGGAAGGGTGGAGTTTAGAGATAGAAAGTTTAAGGAGTTCCCCTACTGTTTTGGCTTTCTCAGTTAGCGATACCGGGATTGGGATTTCTGCTGAAAAACACAGGGTTATTTTTGAGGCTTTCCAACAAGCAGATGGTAGCACTAGCCGCAAATACGGGGGCACGGGTTTGGGTTTGTCAATTAGTAGAGAAATCGCTAATTTGCTAGGCGGAGAAATTAAATTAACAAGTAGCCCTGGTGAGGGTAGTAGGTTCACGCTTTATCTGCCACAAACTTACCAAGAATCGCGAATAATAATCACTGATACGGGCTCGGGAACGGGCAAGCAAACGCCTCAATTACCCTCTGCTAATTCTCCCGCACTTCCTTTGCCGAATTTCCACTTGCCGATCGCGCCTTACCCCTCACCTTTAATCTCTGATGATCGAGAAAATATTGAGAGTGACGATCGCGTGCTTTTGATTATTGAAGATGATGTAAACTTCGCTCGAATTCTGTTGGATATGGCGCAGGAACAGGGTTTTAAAGGTTTGGTGGCTTTGCGGAGCGATATCGGTTTGGCGATGGCGCGAGAGTTCAAGCCAACTGCGATTATGCTGGATCTAAATTTGCCTGTGATGGATGGCTGGACAGTGCTCGATCGCTTGAAGCACGATCCAAGTACGCGCCACATTCCGGTTCACATTGTATCAGTGGAAGAAGGGCGGCAGCGCAGTTTGCAGTTAGGGGCGATCGCCTACTTACAAAAGCCTGTCAGTCGCGAAGCCTTGAGCAAAGCTTTGACTGATATTAAGGGTTTTGTGGAGCGGCCAGTGAAGAATTTGCTAGTCGTGGAAGACGACGAAACACAGCGTCTGAGCATTGTGGATTTAATCGGCAATCACGATGTTTCTACAACGGCTGTGGGGAGTGGTGCAGAGGCACTAGCAACTTTGAAATCCGGGCATTTTGACTGCGTTGTACTCGATTTGGGACTACCAGATATGACTGGTTTTGAACTGATCGAGCAGATCAAGCAAGAGGCTAATTTGAAAAGTCTGCCGCTTATTATTTATACGGGCAAAGAGTTGACACGATCCGAAGAAACTCAACTCAAGCGCATGGCGGAAACAATCATTGTTAAAGATGTGCGCTCGCCGGAACGTTTGTTAGATGAAACCGCTTTGTTTTTGCACCGAGTTCAAGCAAATTTGCCGGAACCCAAGCGCCAAATGCTAGAGCAATTGTATCAAACAGATTCGACGCTCGCGGGCAAAACAGTCTTGATTGTTGACGACGATATGCGGAATATTTTCGCCCTCACAAGTATGCTGGAGCGCCATAAAATGGAAGTTGTGTATGCTGAGAATGGCAGAGAGGGCATTGCTAAATTGCAAAATACCCCTGGCATAAATATTGTGTTGATGGACGTGATGATGCCAGAGATGGACGGTTACGAAACAATGCAAGCTATTCGTAGTATGCCTCAATTTGCTTCGTTGCCAATGATTGCTCTTACTGCGAAAGCTATGAAGGGCGATCGGGAAAAATGTATCGAAGCTGGTGCGTCTGACTACATTACCAAACCTGTTGATACGGAACAGTTGCTCTCGCTGCTGCGTGTCTGGCTTTATCGATAATGGAAGTCCGTTGTCAGTTGGCAGTTGACTGTTGGCAGTTGTCAGCAGTCAGCAGTCAGCAGTCAGCAGTCAGCAGTCAGCAGTCAGCAGTCAGCAGTTAGCAGTCAGCAGTCAACAGTCAACAGTCAACAGTTAACAGTCAACAGTCAAAAATGCCCAATAACCAATTAGTCATTAAAAATGTCCGAAAGCCATGAACTTGAAACAATCGAAATTCAACTCCTACTAGAGGGAATGTTTCGCTATTACGGATTTGATTTTCGTAATTATGCTCTTGCCTCTCTCAAGCGCCGTATTAGGAACACTATTCGCTCGGAACAGCTCACCACTGTCTCTGCACTTCAGGAAAAGGTACTTCACAATCCTGCTTACCTAGATCGTTTACTGCTGGATATTTCTGTCAATGTAACGGCGATGTTTCGCGATCCCAGCTTTTACATTAGTTTCAGAAATAAAGTGGTGCCGCTGCTGCGTACTTATCCTTTTATTCGGATTTGGCACGCTGGATGTTCAACGGGCGAAGAAGTCTATTCTATGGCAATCTTGCTGCAAGAAGAAGGACTTTATGACCGTTGTCGGATTTACGCTACGGACATGAATGAATTAGTGTTGAAAACAGCCAAAACAGGGATATTCCCGCTGAAACAAATGCAAGAATATACGCAACTATACCACCAAGCGGGGGGCAAGAAAGCGTTTTCTGAGTATTACACTGCTGCCTATGAAAATGCGATTTTTCGCTCTTCACTTAAAGATAATATTGTCTTTGCTCACCACAACCTAGCAACGGATAATTCTTTTAATGAATTTAATGTTATTTTGTGCCGTAATGTGCTGATTTATTTCAATTCACACCTCCAAGAGCGGGTACACAAGCTTTTTTATGAGAGCCTGGGAATGTTTGGAGTTTTAGGACTAGGACATCAGGAGTCTCTGACTTTTACACCTTATGAAAAATACTATGAACCAATTGAAAGTAGTGAGAAACTCTACCGGAGAATTAAATAAGAAAAATTTTCAAATAGTGGTTGTGGGTACGTCTTTGGGAGGGCTAGAGGCTCTGACTGTGCTGCTGGCAGATTTGCCCCAAAGCTTTCCTTTGCCTGTAGTTATTGTCCAACACCGCCATAAGACTTCTGAGAATAGGCTTACTTATTTTTTACAAAAGCAAAGCTCTCTCCAAATCACAGAGGCAAAAGACAAAGAGCCGATCGCACCTGGACGGGTTTACTTGGCTCCCGCTGACTATCACTTGCTAATAGAATCTCCCTGTGAGGAGGAGTTTAGCCTGTATCAAAACAACTTTACAGAATGGGGGAGCGTGGCAGTGGAGTCAATCCATAATTCAAAATCCCCAATCCCCAATCGCGGAACTCCTACATTTGCACTATCAACTGAGGCTCCTGTCTGCTACGCGCGGCCCTCAATCGATGTGCTGTTTGAGTCTGCTGCGGATGCCTTTGGGGAGAAAGTTATCGGCATAATTTTAACGGGAGCGAATTCGGATGGTAGTAAAGGGCTGGCAAAAATTAAAGCTGAAGGAGGATTGACATTTGTGGAGGAACCGGCTTCAGCTCTGTGCCCGACCATGCCAGCGTCAGCGATCGCAAATGTTGAAGTAGACTGGATTTTACCCCTCTCTAAAATTGCTCCCTGTTTAGTCAATTTGCTAAGAATTAAAGATTAAAAAAATTATGAATCAGCAGTCCCCCCATCGAGTAAATGTCCTTTTAGTTGACGATCGCCCAGAAAATTTGATAGCTCTAGAAGCTATTCTCAACAGCCCCTCTTATAATCTAGTACAAGCTAGTTCGGGCGCGGAGGCTCTGAGATGTCTGCTTAATGAAGATTTTGCAGTAATTTTGCTTGATGTGCAGATGCCGGGAATGGATGGATTTGAGACAGCAACATTGATTCGCTCTAGAGATCGATCGCGAGCGACTCCGATTATTTTTATCACAGCATTCAGCAGTAATGACACCCACGTGTTTAAAGGTTATTCTCTGGGTGCAGTGGATTACCTGTTCAAACCCTTGGAACCGGAAATATTGACATCGAAGGTGCAGGTATTTGTGGAATTGTTCCAAAAAACCGTCGAGGTGAAGCAGCAAGCAACACAGTTAGCGGCTGTTAATAGTGAACTAAGTAAAAGTGAAGAGCGGTTTCGCACTTTGTGTGCTTGTTCGCCACTGGGAATTTACTTAGCTGACGTTGAAGGCCGCTGTACTTACATTAATCCCCGTTGTCAAGCGATTTGCGGGTTAGCTTTGGACGAAAGCTTGGTAGAGGTTTGGCAGCGGGAAGTTCATCCAGAAGATCGCGATCGCGTAGTCACAGATTGGTTAGCTTGGATTAAAGAAAGTCAGGAATATTCTAACGAGTTTCGATTAGCTGGTAGCGAAAGCGTGCGTTGGGTTCACGTGCAGTCGTCACCAATGTTTTCGGATTTGGGAAAACTTATCGGTCATGTGGGCACGGTTAGAGATGTCACAGACCGCAAGCAAGCAGAGGAAGAACGCGGGAGACTAATCCGCGAACAAGTGGCGCGGCAAGAAGCGGAGAGAGCTAACCAGATGAAGGATGAATTTCTAGCTATTCTCTCTCACGAACTCCGCACTCCTTTAAATGCAATTCTCGGCTGGTCTAGGCTGCTTCGTACCAAAACATTTGACCAAGACACTATTGAGAAAGCCCTAGAAACAATTGAGCGCAATGCTAAATCTCAAGCTCAACTCATCGAAGATATTTTAGATGTTTCGCGGATTTTGCGGGGTAAACTAAATTTAAATAAGCATCCGATTCGGTTGGAATCTGCGATTAAGCTGGCAATAGATTCTTTGGAGCCGCTGACTGAGGAAAAATCCATAGTCATAGAATTAACGTGCAGTCCCAATGTAGGTGAAGTTATCGGCGATCCCGATCGCTTGCAGCAAATTGTGTGGAATTTGCTGTCAAATGCGATTAAGTTTAGTCCGCAAGAGGGTAAAGTAGAGGTGCGGTTAGAGTCAGTTGGAGATGAGGCTCACATTCAGATAATTGATAGCGGCATTGGTATTGAGCCTGATTTTCTGCCTTATGTTTTCGATCGCTTCCGCCAAGCTGATAGCAGCACAACTAGGTCTTACGGAGGTTTGGGACTGGGATTGGCGATCGTCCGTCACTTGGTGGAACAGCACGGCGGTAAGGTGCATGCAGAGAATAATCCGGGCGAGGGTGCGAAATTTACGGTGGCTCTCCCTGTGGCACAGAGGAACGCCCTCGCTACTGACGATGATTGGTCGCACCTCAATGACCAGGCAGAGACCCTTCCCACTCTGGCTAATTTGCAATTGCTGGTGGTGGATGATGACGATGACACGCGGGAGTTTTTGATTGCTTTACTTGAGGACGAAGGAGCTGTGGTGCGATCGGCTGCATCGGTTGCCGGGGCTCTAGCCGCACTGGACAGTTATTGGCCGGCTCTGCTGCTGAGCGACATTGGAATGCCGGAAGCAGACGGCTATGAGTTGATCGCGCGGGTGAGAGAAATGGAAAGGCTCAGGGGTGGAAAGATGCCTGCGATCGCTCTGACGGCCTACGCGAGAGAGGAAGAGCGCCAGCAAGCGCTGGAAGCTGGTTTCCAGATGCACTTATCTAAACCAGTTGACATAACTAAGTTAATTGCAGCAATTGCTAACCTCACAGGAATACTCGGAAATCCTGAGCCGACGGACTCGGCGGTTAAAACCGCTTTGTTGACCCCCCAATCCCGTGCTGATTACTGAGAAAAATATTAAGCTAGCTTAAAGGACACGCGATCGACAGTTCGGAACAAGACACCCATTTTTCCACAAAAAGCTGGATATTTGCCGTTTTTTGCTTCAACCTGCCGTCCAACTACAAAATTACCCGCCCATCAATACATGAATATTTTTAGCAGTCTGCTTTCTAGCCCAACTCAAGCACCCCAAGTCAAAAAACAGCGTCGAGGCATTGAAATTAAGTCGGAACGCGAAATCGAAATTATGCGGCAAGCAGCGAAAATCGTTGCAACGGTACTCAAAGAAATTTCCCAAATGGTGAAACCGGGAATGACTACTGCTGATTTGGATGCTTATGCCGAAAGACGCATCCGCGAAATGGGTGCAACTCCCAGTTTTAAAGGCTATCACGGTTTCACGGGATCGATTTGCTCTAGCATTAATAACGAAGTTGTTCACGGCATCCCCAGCGCCAAAAAAGTAATTCGGGCCGGAGATGTTCTCAAGGTAGATACGGGGGCATATTACCAAGGTTTTCACGGCGATTCTTGCATTACGATCGCAGTTGTGGAAGTGACTCCCGAATCGGCAAAATTAATCCGAGTCGCAGAAGAAACGCTCTACAAAGGCATCGAACAAGTCAAGGCGGGAGCTTATTTGCTAGATCTGGCTGGTGCGATGGAAGATCATGTCAAAAGCAACGGTTTTAGTATCGTTGAGGAGTTTACCGGCCACGGTGTCGGGCGAAATTTGCACGAGGAACCGTCGGTTTTCAATTTCCGCACGCGGGAAATGCCGAACGTGAAATTGCGAGCGGGCATGACATTGGCGATCGAACCGATTCTGAATGCCGGTTCTAAGTACACTCGGACGCTTTCTGACAAGTGGACTGCTGTAACAGTTGACAATGCTATGTCGGCTCAGTTTGAGCATACTGTGTTGGTGACAGAAACTGGCTATGAAATTTTGACCGATCGTTCCAAAGTTTAAGGGGAACAAAAGACAATAGTTTTGAGTTTTGAGCTAAAGTTTTTATTCTGTAGGTTGGGTTGAGCGATGGCGAAACCCAACACCTTATTTAAAATGAAGATTTGGGTTTCGTTCCTCAACCCAACCTACAATATTTACACTATTAAGAAGGTAACAGAGATGTCAGCACGATTATTATTGGTAGATGATGAACCGGGCTTGCGGGAAGCAGTACAAGCTTATTTGGAAGATAGCGATTTTGCGGTTGAGGTTGCCAGTAATGCTCGCGACGGCTGGGAAATCTTGCAGCAGACTAATCCGGATTTGGTGATTTCAGACATTATGATGCCCCAGGTGGACGGTTATCAGTTTCTCAAGCAAGTGCGGGAAGATCCTCGCTATAAAGCTTTGCCGGTGGTGTTTTTGACGGCTAAGGGGATGACGAGCGATCGCATTCAAGGCTATCAAGCAGGCTGCGATGCTTATCTTTCTAAGCCCTTCGATCCCGACGAATTAGTAGCAATAGTAACCAATTTGCTGGCCCGCCGCGCGGCTGCTAAGGAGACAAGCGAAAATGCTGAAAGTCCAGATATTGCTGCTTTGACAAGCCAAATGGCGAGAATTGAGTCTTTGCTGAGTGGGCGGAGTTCGATCGCCCAAAGTCCTTCGCCGATTAAAATTGATTTGACTCCGCGAGAACAAAGTGTTTTGGATTTGGTTGCTCAAGGTTTGATGAATAAGGAAATTGCCCGCCGCTTGGAAACTAGCGTGCGTAATGTGGAAAAGTACGTCAGCCGTTTGTTTAGCAAGACGGGTACTAACAGCCGTACTGAGTTGGTTCGCTTCGCTCTCGAACACGGCTTGACGAAATAGGAGTCCTCTAGACTTGGCTGGAGGCTCTGCCTCGCCGAGCTGCGTTACCAGGCTCTTCCTGGTAACGAGAATTATGCAAAAAATTAGAAATGTTAAGATATAAGTATTGACAGATATTCCGTGGCTGTGGTATGTCACATCAGCTTGCTGGTGGCAGCGCGGGAGTGCGAAAACGGGTGTGCGAAAACGGGTGTGCGATTCCCTACGGGATAGCTACGCAGGCGCGGACTTCTCACCCACTTTGCTTCGAGTCTGAGATGAACACTCGCAAACACCGGGGAATTACTTCTTAACGGGAAAACCTGACTGTTTAAGAGTTTTCACGTAGTAAATAGAAAGGCAAACACTTGACCGGATATGCTCCGTTAAACAAACTTGCCACAAACAGTTACAGATCAGGTTATATCCTGTGGAAAAACAAGCCACTATTAATTAATGACTCTGCTCAAAAACGGATACTTGCGAAGTGCCGGAGTGTTAAGCAGCGCACAATTTTAGACCCTAGTTAAAGCTCTCAGATTCTTCTGTGGAGTCAATCTAAAATCTAAAATCTAAAATCGACTGAAAGCGCTCTAAAGTAGGCGCAGATGTTGAATGTATAGCAGCACCAAAAGTTAGTTTATACCAGGAAGATACCATGAGGAAAATCACGGCGCGACAAACGATAAGTGCCATAGTAGCACTGCCGCTCGTACTAATAGCCAATACAACTCAAGCTTTAGCGACTGATACCGATCAGAAAATAGAGCCAATTAAGAAAGTTTCGGATTTTGGCGATGAGCTAGATTTTGATATTGGGCCACCAACAACAATTAGCATTGAAGAAAGCGAGGATTGGGATGAACCTGATTTTACAGCTACTTTAGATATGGAGATTAATAAATTTATGACAAAAAATCTTCAAGCTGTAATTGATGAGCCGCCCCCGGTAGTTTATCTCAGTGCGGCGAGGGGTCAGTCAACCAGGGAATGCCGGATTTCCGGGATATGCGAATAACTGAATCGGATTGGTGCGATTTTGGCGATGGCTGGGACTCCTGCAAACAAAGACTCATTTGCTGGGTAGAATTGGAGCAATTATCAAGATTTCAGTAAACTCCGGTTGATTTTGCTGGGAATATGCGAATAACAGAGTATGTATTTATTTGGGTATGCTTTAATTGCGATCGGCTAACATAATAAGTATGCAGGCTGAAATAAACTTAACTATTTTATGGTTCCCAGTGATGGGAAATCGCCCAAAATGGCAGAAATAAAATTAATCATGTGATTCTTCGCTCTGATTGGCAAACGTAAAAACGGGTAAAAGTAAACTTAGAGCAACCGCCAAAATGGTTAGGACGTTCTTAATTGCACTTTCCCCTGCCGTCGATTCCTTCCATCCGTTACATCCCTTACATCCGTTAAATAATCCGTTGCCGAACTGCCATCCGTTACATCCGTTACATCCGTTAAATAATCCGTTGCCGAACTGCCATCCGTTACATCCGTTAAATAATCCGTTGCCGAACTTCCTTTTTTCGGCAGTTGACAGCACCTATCCTGAGAATATTTTTCAAATATTAATTATGCTTAATTCGCACTGCCAGCAAGACACCGCAGCACAGCAAAACAAAAGTTCGCTGCAAACTCTCTCCCGGACTCTGAGAATGTCTCAGGGGCAATTTTCCCTGATTTTGGTGCGGTGCAATTACAGTGCGATGAGAGAGGAAATTGTAAGGCAATTGCGGGAGGAGTCTGAGATCGAGATTCGAGAAATTGTCCTCCCGCCCTCTGTTAAAACTCTTTACACGACGATAGAAACCAAAATTTCCTGCAGCCATCCGGCAGCTTTAATGGTGTTGGGATTGGAATCGGTAAGTGCGATCGATCGACTCCTGACTTCTACCAACTACGTGAGGGAAGAATTTCGGAATAATTTTCCCTTCCCGGTGGTGCTGTGGGTGACAGACAAAATCTTAAAAAAACTGATTCGGTTAGTAACAGATATCGAAACTTGGACGACAAGTGTTGAATTTGTGATTGGCCCCGACGACTTAGTGGATTTCCTGGGCAAAAGTGCCGATCGCATTTTTTCCAACATTTTAGAAAGTGGCAATTGGCGTTTAACTAATTCTGCCATTCTCGGAGCCAATTCTTTGACTGAACTAGAGTCTGCCAGCCAAGACTTGCAAACTTGCAACATCAGGTTAGAACCAGCTATTGAAGCAAGTTTGCAATTTATTCGCGGTAGGCACGAATATGCTTGTCACCGCATCCCGGCGGCTATTGAATTGTATCAAAAAAGTCTCAGTTTTTGGAAGTATCAAGTAGCATTTGTTGGGGTACAAAAAACCGAATTTAGCGATTTGTTATTTACCGTTCACCCAGCACCGGTGTTAGAGGGAATTCTGCTATTCCACATCGGTCTTTGCTACCGCTTCCAAGCAGAACAACATCGCAGCGGCAACCGTCCTTACTGGACGGAAGCTAAGAATTATTTTCAGGAATGTATTGATGTTTTAGAACGCGCGGGGCGGCCGGATGCCGTTGGTATATTCATCAATCAACTTGGCGAAGTATTGCAGCATTTAGAAGATTGGGATGCACTCTGGAATTTAGCTATCAAAGCTCGGAGGTTACATGAAAATATGGAAAATTCAGCAGTTAATTTGGCTCAAGATTACGGCTTTTTGGCTAGAGTAGCCTTAGAGCAAAAGAACTGGCAAGGGGCGAAAGAGTGGGCTTTAATCGCTCTAGACGTTCTCAACTCAAATTTAGAAGCGACGGGACAGGGAACCCATGTAAAGTCGCAGCATCTAGGCTTGTATCTGTTAATTTTAGCAGAGGCCCAGAGTCAGTTAGGTGAGGTACAAGAGGCGATCGCGCATTTAGAGCTTGCTCGCTCGGAAACCGAACCTTGCTACAACCCGCAACTGTATTTGCGGGTTTTAGAAATGCTGCGATCGCTCTATTTTCAGCGGGGAGAATATCTCCAAGCATTTCAAATTAAACAAGATTATCGAGCGGTGGAACACACGTATCGGTTCCGAGCTTTTATTGGAGCCGGAAAATTGCAGCCGCACAGAGAAGCGGTTAATTCCGTCGCCGAAACTCTTGCAGGCGCTGCTACTATTGCTGACGAAATTACAGCTTCCGGCAGAGAGCAAGACCTCAACCGCTTGATATATAGGATGAACAATACCCCCGACAAACTGACAGTAATTTACGGTCAGTCTGGAGTTGGCAAAAGTTCAATAGTCACGGGAGGATTAGTACCAGCTCTCAAACAAAAAAAAATAGAAATGCGGACTGTTTTGCCCGTAGTGCTGCAAGTTTACAACAACTGGCCGCGGGAATTGACCAGACAGTTATCTGCTGGGAAAGCTGAAATATTCGATCCGGAAAATTCCGAAGCCTTACCAGAAACTGATCCGGTAGATTTGACCGTAGAAGCAGGTGCAGTCAAGGGAAATCTTATTTCGGGATTTCAGGGTGGCTCCACTGGGAATAATGAGGATCAAAGGGAGCAGTCACAGCCAATAGAATTAATCATACAACAACAGGCGATCGAATACGAAAATATTCTCAACGAGCTGCAAATAAATTCAGAACATTTAGTGACTGTTCTGATATTTGACCAATTTGAAGAATTTTTTTTCGTGTGGAAAGAGCCAGCGGAAAGACAAATATTTTTTGATTTTTTGCGGGAATGCTTGAAAATAAAATATTTAAAAGTCGTCCTGTGTTTGCGGGAAGATTACCTGCACTATTTGCTGGAATTTTCCCGACCAAAAAACCAGACAGGATTCGTTAACAATGATATTTTGGAGGACATTCTCAGCAAAAACATTCTGTTTTATTTGGGAAACTTTTCGCTGGTCGATGCGCGATCGGTAATTCGCACTTTAACTGAGCGAGCGCAGTTTTACTTAGAACCGGAGCTGATCGAAGAATTAGTCCAAGATTTAGCTGGAGAATTAGGAGAAGTCCGCCCGATCGAACTACAACTTGTCGGGGCTCAACTGCAACAAGAGAACATTAGAACTTTAACTCAATATCAGGAACTTGGCAACAATCCGCAACAAAAATTAGTCGAAAGGTTTCTCGAAGAAGTCATCAAAGATTGCGGCCCGGAGAATGAAGTAGCTGCACGCAGAGTATTGTATTTGCTCACAGATGAAGAGCAAATACGCCCCTTAAAAACCCGCGCCGAATTAGCTTCAAATCTAGCGACATTTGCTGAACCTGATAAACTAGATTTAGTCTTAGAACTTTTAGTAAACTCTGGTTTAGTTTTTCGATGGATGGAACTGCCTGCTGAGCTTTATCAGCTCGTTCACGATTATTTAGTTAGCTTCATTCGCCAGCAGCAAGAATTAGATAAAAAGGCAGAAGTTGAGGAACTGCGAAAGCAAAACCAAATTAACCGAGATGAAATTGAACAAATTCGCAAAGACAGAGAGCAAGATGCTTTGCTGTCGGAAGCTAGAGAGAAACAGCACGAAGCGGAAGCTCAACTTTACCAATCTCGGAGATGGCAATTGCGGGCGGCGGTTCTAGGAGTGCTTGTACTCGCAGGTGTTTCGGGGATGGCATTCGAGCAAGCAAAATTAGCAGAAAGCGCACGGCAAGAAGCAGAAAACAGTCGGACTGATGCCCTAAATTCGGCGTCGGAAGCTTTGGTGCTTTCTAATGAAAAAAACCAATTAGGAGTGTTGGGAAATAGTATCAAAATTGGTCGTGATTCTCTGAAAAGTACAGCGCTGCCTGTGGAGACTAAAACTCAAATTGCAGAAAGACTCAGACAAGCAGTTTCCGGGGTGCAAGAACGCAACCGTTTCGAGCAGCACAGCAAGTTTGTTTTGGATGTGAGTGTCAGTCCCGACGGCAATTCAGTTGCTTCGGCAAGTGCTGACAAAACTGTTAAATTGTGGAGCAAAGAAGGTAAGTTATTAAAAACTTTCAATCACCCAGATAGCGTGACGAGTGTTAGTTTTAGTCCCGATGGGAAAACGATCGCGACTGGTTGTGCAGATCGCACAATTAGAATTTGGCAAGTAAATAACGACAAAAGTGCGATCGCCATTTTATCCAGCCACCGCGATATCGTCACCAGCGTCAGTTTCAGTCCCGACGGCAAAACCCTAGCTTCCGCCAGTCACGACAACACAGTCAAAATCTGGAACCTTGCGAACAAACAATTGCTGCAAACCTTAACCGGACACAAAGACTGGGTGCTCGGTGTCAGTTTCAGCCCCGACGGCCAAACAATAGCCTCAGCAAGTGTTGACAAAACTGTCAAACTTTGGAACAGAGAAACTAAAACCCAGAAATTTAAAATTAATCCCAAAACACTAACCAAACATTCTGACATTGTGTACAGCATTAAGTTCAGTCCAAATAGTCAAGAACTCGTCTCAGCAAGTGCCGACACCACAGCCAAAATTTGGAACCGCAATGGTGAGGAAATCAGAACTCTCAAAGGACATAACGATGAAGTTGTCAGCGCGAGTTTCAGTCGCGACGGCAAACAAATTGTCACCGGCAGTGCCGACGATACGGTGAAAGTTTGGAGTCGCAGTGGCACTTTGCTCAATACTTTTCGAGGACATCAAGACGACGTAAGGGCCGTAAGTTTCAGCGGTGACGGCACTATTGCTTCCGCAAGTAAAGACAAAATAGTGAAAATTTGGAAACCGGACAGCACTCCGCTGAATAAGATTTTATCGGGACACGGAGACTGGGTTTACAAAGTCACTTTTAGTGCTGACAGTAAAACAATTGCCTCTGCTAGCGGGGACAAAACAGTGAGACTTTGGCGGGATGATGGCAGTTTATTCACAACTTTAGAAGGTCACAATGATTCTGTTACCTGGGTGAGCATTTCACCTGATGATAAAACTGTTGCTTCTGCCAGCGATGACAAAACAGTGAAAGTCTGGAGTTTAAACGGCAAACTGTTAGATACTCTCAGCCACAGCGGTATTGTTAAAAGCGTGAGTTTTAGTCCGGACGGAAAGATAATTGCCGCCGCCAGTGCCGAGCGCAAATTGTACCTATGGCGGTGGAACGGTTCTAAAGCAACTTTGTTTGCAAAACTCGATCACACCAATCCAGTAATTAGCGTTACCTTCAGTCCCGACGGCAAATTTATTGCTACTGCTACCGCTGCTGAGGACAAGGCAAGCGGGAAGAAAAAGGCTTTTGAAATTACCGGAGAGAAGAGAGTTTACCTGTGGCAATTTAACGGTGCGTCGGCGAAAATCCTGAAAACTCTCGACCACCAAGACAGCGTTAAAAATGTTAGTTTTAGTCCCGACGGTAAGACTATTGCTGCTGCTTGCGCTGACAAAAAAGTTTACTTGTGGGGGTTTGATGGAAAGGTGGCGAATTTAACTGAAAAACTAGACCACAGCGATACTGTAGAAAGCGTGAGTTTTAGTCCAGACGGCAAATTGATTGCGGCGGCGAGTGGGGGAAATACTGTTAAGCTGTGGGATTTTGACGGCAAGAAGGCGCTGCTATCTAAGACGTTAGAATCGAGCGATCGCGTGTTGAGCGTTACTTTTAGTTCTGACAGCAAAACTCTGGCTTTTGCTAGCAGCGATAGGACTATAATTCTGTGGCCTTTGGAGAATTTTGAACTGAATAAAATCATTGCTCGGAGTTGCGAATGGTTGGGAGATTATTTGCAGAATGACCCGAATGTTGCTGAGGGCGATCGGCTGCTGTGTCTGGGATTTGGCAAGCAGGCGTTAAATAAGAGGAAATAAATCCTTTAGTGAGGACTGCATTCCTCTGTCGGCGGATGAATAAAAACTTGCATTCGTGACGGCGAACATCGAGTTAAATTTAGATTAAAAAATCTATCTGTTGACTGGTGTTTTGGGCTGTAAATTTGCGGTAAAATTCCAGTAATAAATTTAACTCATTTGGCGGTTCGCCCGCCCCATCAATCCGCAATTCAAACAAAAGGTCAACCACATGGATGTCAACTCCCAAAATGTCCAACCAATCCCGCCATTCAACGAGACAAACGAGGAAACACCAGACATAGGTGGCGGTTTGCCCGTAATAGAATATTGGGCAGAACATACATTGTCCCCGGAAGGGCCGAAACTTTGGAAAACTTTGCTGCACAAAAGTGCTTGTTTGTCATGTTCTTGGGGCACTGGCGGGCAGAAAGGAGGTTTTACAAATGAAGAGGGTGAAAAACTTCAGCGCTGCATGAAAAGCGTCGAAGCCATCTCCGCTGAAATCAAGCCGGCTATCTCAACTCAATTTTTTGAAAAGAAGAGTATTGCAGAACTACAGCAATTAACTTCAATGGAAGCCGATAGGCTGGGAAGGCTGAGTTTTCCGATGATTTTGCGGGCTGGTTCATCTCATTACGATCGCATTTCTTGGGAAGAAGTTTATCAAATTGCCGAAGCTGCTTTTCGCAAAACCCCCGAAAGAGTCGCATCTTACAGTTCTGGTCGCTCTTCCAACGAAGCGGCTTTTCTGCTGCAATTGATGATGCGGGCGATGGGTTCCAATAACTTAGCAGATTGTTCCGATCTCTGTCACGCTCCCTCGACAACTGGCTTAAGCGAAATGTTTGCCACACGCACCTCGGTAGTGAGTCTAGAAAACTTGAAGGAAGCAGATTGCGTCGTGCTAGCGGGCAGCAATTCTTCCTACAACCATCCCCGCTTGATGAACGAGTTAATTAAAATTCGCGACAAAGGCGGTAAAATAATTGTAATCAATCCGGTGATGGAAATTGGGTTAGTCAAGTTTGGTTCTCCCGCATTTCCTGTCAAGTCGCTCATCCCCGGTTCCGATATTTCCTCCTTATACTTGCAACCAATTCCCGGCAGCGATACGGCGCTATTTGTCGGCATTCAAAAGGCTATAATCGAACAAGGTTTGCTGGAAGAAAGCTATTTGCAAGCTCATACAGAAGGCTGGGAAGCAGTAGTCCAGCACGCCCGCGAAACCTCTTGGGAAACTATTACTAAAACCTGCGGAGTTTCCCAAGCAGAAATTGAGGCAGCAGCCAAAATCCTGGGCACTTCAAAGCGAGTTGTATTCGGTTGGGCGATGGGAATTACCCAACACGGTAACGCTGTAGATAACGTTTTCAGCATCGCCAATACGGCATTGATGACGGGAAATGTCGGCAAAGAAGGGGCGGGATTAATGCCAGTCAGAGGACACTCAAATGTCCAAGGATTCGGCTCTATGGGCGTCACTGTCAAGCTGAAAAAAGAAATTCAACAAGCTTTAGAAAAGTTATTAAATCGTCCCCTCAGTCCTGTTAAGGGTTACGAAACTCGATCGCTCATTGAAGCAGCAGATGCAGGCAAAGTCGATACGCTGATCTGTCTGGGCGGCAACTTGTACGGGGCGAATCCAGATTCAACGCAGGCAAAACGCGCTTTAAGCAATGTTGAAACCGTTATCTACCTCGCAACCAAACCGAACTTAGGCCATTTTCACGGATTGGCAAAGCACAATACAATTGTGATTCCTGTACTGAATCGCTTTGAAAATCCCCACAAAACAACGGTGGAATCGGGGAATAATTTTGTGCGTTTAAATGATGAGGGAGAAACTCATCTCCAGAATTCGGATTTGATTCCTGAAGTGCATTTTTTAACAGAATTAGCCAGCCGAATTCACGGTAATTTTCCCGTTGATTGGCGCCAACTTCAAGACACAAAATACGTTCGCCAATTGATTGCTAAAACTATTCCGGGCTATGAAAAAATAGCCACAATTGATGAAACAAAAGAGGAATTCACGATCGGCGGTCGCATTTTTACAGAACCTAAATTCCCTACAGAGTCTGGGAAAGCGAAGATGTTTGTCACGCCTTTACCTAAGCTGAAATTACCGGAAGCGAAAGAATTTGGAGTATCGGAGTCAACACAGGGTATTGTTGTGGCATTGATGACGGGACGCAGCTATTCTCAGCATAATACTGTCGTCTACAAAATTGATGACAAGTACCGGGGAATGCCGCACCGCAACTGCATTTTGATGAATCGCGCGGATGCAGAAAGCACTGGTTTTCAAGAACATCAGCGCGTGACGGTGCAGGGAAATGTGGGGAAAATGGAAAATGTCGAGGTGATTTACGGGGCGGTTCGTGAGGGTGCTGCTTTGATGTTTTATCCTGAAGTTAATGTGATTTTTCACCCGGAGATTGAAAAGCGATCGGGCACGCCTGCTTACAAGCGCGTACCTGCTTTTGTATACGCGGAAGTTCGGTAACGGATGTAACGGATGTAACGGATGTTATGATTAGCTCTGCCTTCGGTCTTCTATAACTCACATTTTCGATGATTTTTAAGAACAGGCAAGATGCCTGTTCCACAAGGAGTTAATTTTTTGTAGGGTGGGCATATTGCCTGCCCCTATGCAAGTCTTAATTAACTCTTAATTTGCAAAGTTCTACCGCGCCAAGTCCATCCCCAACCAGTTTCGGTTTTAATCGCAGAACCGATCGCCATCGCCGCCACTAACGCACCTCCCAAACCTCCTAACCACCAGTATTTCGTCGGACATTCAGAAATCTCGGCACCCAAGCGGCGCAAATTGTAATGCTGCCAAATTACGATTATTACTAAGAAGGAAGAAGGAAGAAGGAAGAAGGAAGAAGGAAGAGAGAAGACGGAAGAAGAAAGAGGGAAGACGGAAATTATTTGTTTCAGAATAATGAATAATCCTATCCACGGCATAGGATAAATAAAGAACATAATTGCAGCCATGTAAACCATCAAGCCCCAACTGCGGTTAGCGCCGAGATACAAATTCTTTGTCCAGCCTTCCCACAATGCGCTCCAAGACCGATACATCCGCACGGATGCCAAATTTGACCCGGAATAAAGTCCGAGCTTTAAACCCGCACGTTTGATGCGTCTAGCTAGTTCCACATCTTCCACAATTTCGCCGGCAACTGCTTCGTGACCGCCAATTTTTTCGTAAGCCGATCGCCTAAATAACATGAACGGCCCGCCCGCAAAAGCACTGTCTGTTTTCGAGGGATCGTTGACTGCGGTAAAGTCGTAGCAAACTGCTAGGTGATTGAACATTATCGGCTGTACTAACCACTCGGCCAAACACTCACAAACCAGTGCTGGCATACAGGTGAACAAGTCTATTTTCTCGGTTTCGGCTGTGGCAATAGCGGTTTCGATCGCACCTGGTTTGAGTCGCACGTCGGCATCGATAAATAATAAGAAGTCTCCGGTTGCTATTTGAACAGCTTGGGCGCAGGCCCAGTTTTTGCCCGCCCAATATTGGTTGGTTGGTCGCGGCTGACCTGCTAATATTTTAAGCCGGGGGTCGTTGAGATGCTGTTGCAGGGTTTGCCCGATCGCTAACGTGTTGTCTGTCGATCGATCGTCTACAATTAAAACCTCTAGGTTGTCCACAGACAGCGGTGTACTCTCCAAAATGGCGATCGCGCAATCCCGAATATTCTCTGCCTCGTTGTATGCTGGTACGATTACCGAAACTTTAGGGAACTGCGCGGCGGACTCCGGTGACAGCTTAGCCAAACTTCTGTCGGTTCGAGGCGCATTTTCGACCGATCGGCGCAAATTCTTAGTGTAAGCTCTACTTACAATCAGAGAAAAAATTAGCAGGGTTAACAATATCAAAGCGAACTGACCTCAAAATTTCGGTACAGGATTTGTCTCCCTAAATATTAAAAAATATTAAAACAAAAAGCTAGTCGATCGCCCGAAAAGTTATTTTGACCGAAAGCATCCAGGATACAAGCCCCCGGATTCATCCGTGGGGTCAATGCTTCAATCTAAAATCTAAAATCTAAAATCTAAAATCGATTGACCAACTCTTTTGCTATAATTTGTGAGCATCTTTCGGCTCGCCCGCAGCGAGGGGCAAGACCCCTCACCCAGACAGCGACCGAAAAGCCGAGGATAGATATCAGTTTTCAGAGGATATTGCAATGGGCGAATTTTTTACAGTCGATGTGTTTGCGAACACGATAGCGGTACTCGGCGCTTTGGGTTTTTTCTTTTTGGGATATCAAGCTTTGCAGATGTTGAAAAAATAAAGTATGTCAGAACTGAGATGTTACACCATTGTCAAGAACGGGCAAGATGCCCGTTCCACAAAGAATGATTTTTCTTGTGGAACAGGCATCTTGCCTGTTCCTCAACAAGTAATTGAGAATGGTGCAATATCTCAGTCAGAAGTCAGAAGTCAGAAGTATGAAGGAAAGAGGTCTGAAGGAAAGAAGTCAGAGGGAAGAAGTCCGATGGAACTCGGAATAAGGAAAGAAAGAAGAAGGAAAGAAACAACTATTCCGAATACCCAATGCCCTGTTTTGCCAATGCCCAATGCCCTGTTTTGCCCCTGCCCAGGAAGACCTAATTCACCTGAAAAAGGCTATACAACTGACTCAACATTGCAACTGTTTCTTGCGAAAATCAACCAAAAAAAGGCTGCGTTATTATCATGGTGAGCCAACTTTTAGATGGACGCTATCAAATCATTGAAGTCATAGAAACAGGAGAATTTGGACAAACATATCTTGCCAAAGATATTCGCCGTCCGGGAGAACCGCAGTGCTTTGTCAAGCACCTGCGTCCCGGTACGACCGAACCGAAATTAATTAATACTACGCGCCGTCTTTTTCAAAAAGAAGCAGAAGTTCTAGAAAAGCTCGGTCAACACGACCAAATTCCTCAGCTATTCGCTTATTTTGAAGAAAATGAAGAATTTTTCTTAGTTGAATCCTTTGTTGCCGGTCACTCGCTATCAACAGAGATTGTACCGGGCAAGCCTCTAACTGAAGAAAAAATGATTCCTTTGCTGAAGGAACTGTTAGAAATTTTAGTGTTTGTACACGGCCAGGGGGTAATTCACCGAGATATTAAACCGGCAAATTTAATCCGTCGCTATTCAGACAACAAGTTAGTTTTAATCGACTTTGGCTCGGTGAAAGAAATTCACATCGCTCAAAGACAAGCGCCGGTAACTGTGCGGATTGGCACTCTGGAATATATGCCGATCGAACAATTTCAATACAACCCGCAACTCAACAGCGATATCTACGCTTTGGGAATGATTGGCATCCAAGCAATGACGGGTTTGCCGGCTTACGATTTGCCGAAATTGCGGGATTTGAAAAATTCTAATAAAGGCGAAATTGTTTGGCGGCATTTAGCCACGTGTTCCCAAGCGCTGGCTGATGTTTTGGATAATATGGTGCGCTACGATTTTCGGGAGAGGTACCAGTCGGCGGCGGAAGCTTTAGCCGATTTGAGGAAAATTGGCGATCGCTCGCGGGCGCGGATTCCCAAGCTAACAATATATCGCGAAGAAGTCGATCGGCGCAGCAGCAGCCGGGGTGATATTACCGTCGTCGGTCGTAGAATATTAGATGAACTGCGCGTCAGTTTGGAATTGCTGCCAGAAGAAGCAGAGGCGATCGAAGATGAGGTATTGAACCCTTACCGAAAATACAGGGAAAAAGGCGAACGCTACGAACAATCACTGCAAGAAGCAATGCAGCAAGAATATCCATTTTCTCTGGAAACTCGCGACGAATTAAAACGCTTGCAGCAAGTTTTAGGGCTTACCGACGAAGATGCCGCGAAAATCGAAGAATTAGTCATTCCTAAATCTTTATTTGCTAAATTGTACAAGGCGATCTCCACAGTTTTGGAGGGACACCGCAACCCCAATGGGCCACCAGCCAGCAGTGCCCCTCAACTCGAATTGCAGGCAGGCTCGGCGCTATCCTCGCAGGTAAATCTGAACGGAAAAACCGATTTCTCGTTAGCGCAGCCCGCCCCTACGGGGGCTACGCCAACGGAGAGGATCGCCAGCCCAGCAGCACTTGTCCCCAAAGAAACTCGCAAATTCAACCCTTATCTCGCCGGGGCAACAATTGCGGCTATCTTAGCTGCGATCGGGGGAATTTACGGATATCTCAAGTGGCAAGAATGGCAGCAGCGAGCCCAGAAAGAATCCCAAGAACTCAATCAAATTGAAGCTCTTTATAAAGGCAGTAATTATGAAGACTGCATCAGCCAAATACCAACAATTGCCAACACTTCCAGCAGCTATTCATCCGCTCAAGAGTTACAGGAACAGTGCCAAGCAGGTCTGCGGTGGAAGAACGCCAAAGTCAAAAATTTCGCTCAGCATTCAGATGCCGTTGGGTCTGTTGCTTTCAGTCCAGACGGTTTAATGTTAGCCAGCGGTTCTAAAGACAAAACCATCCAAATTTGGGATTTAGCTACAGGCAAGTCTATCCGCACTTTTCCAGGAGATTCCTCCACCATTTGGTCGGTTGCTTTTGACTCAAACGGTACGAAACTGGCGACGGGAACCGGTTTTTGGCGAGTCATGCTGTGGGATTTAAAAACAGGGCAAGTGATTCGCAGTCTCGACCACACTGCTTCTGTGTGGTCTGTCGCTCTCAGCCCCGACGGACAGCTTGTGGCTAGTGGCAGCGGAGACAAAACCACAAAGATTTCGGAGGCAGCAACTGGCCGTTTGATTCAGAGTTTTCCAGACCATACAGATTTTGTTTATTCTGTTGCTTTCACTCCAGATGGAAAAAGTTTGGTTAGCGCTTCTAAGGATAAAAAAATTACAATTGTTGATGTCGCAACAGGGGCGTTGCTCAAAACTATTGAGGGACACGGCGACCCCGTGAGGTCGATTGCTGTTAGCCCAGACGGCAAGACCATTGTTAGCGGTTCCTACGATGAAAGTATTAAAATCTGGAATATCGAAACAGGAGATTTAATTCGCTCGATCAAGGGACATTCTGACGATATTGTCTCGGTTGCTATCAGCCCGGATGGGAATTTTATTGCGAGCGGGAGCAAGGATAAAACTATTAAAGTTTGGGATTTTGCTACCGGAGAATTGCTGAATACTTTGACGGGACATTCCGATGAGGTTTATGTGGTGACTTTTAGTCCTGATGGCAAAACTATTGCTAGCGGTTCTAAAGACAATACTATTAAGTTGTGGTTGAGGTAATCAGAAGGAAGAAGGAAGTTCGGCAACGGATTATGTAACGGATGTAACGGATGTAACGGATGTAAAGGATAGAAGGAAGAAGGAAGAAGGAAAAATAGTCCTTGACGCACAGACTATACTTGTAGGGTGGGCAGTGTACACCTTACTACTACAGATAGTGTAACAATTGAAAAGTTGTGTCTACGAGGGAAGAAGTCAGTCAACAGTCAACAGTCAACAGTATCCATTAGTCATTAGTCATTTAATTGCTGTAATTCAACTCGTTTTTTAAGGTTTTGGGAAAGTGCCAATAAGGCGTTTCTAATTCGTCCTCAGTTGGATAATTTTCAGGGGATTCCTCTCGAATTTGAAAAAAGTGGTAGAGGTTAGCCACAGTTAAATCGGATATTTCTTGCCAATTCGAGGCAGCTAAAGCTTGATAGCCAGTAGCGATCGCCTGCTGGCTGATATAAAATTCGTATCCCCGGCGGATTTCCGGGGACACAGCGAAGGTTAGCTGGTCGCGCAAGGATAGAAAGTGAGACTTTTGCTTTAAAGTTTCATAAAGGGAAGGTTCCGCAGCTAATACCGCGAATGTAGTGTACACGCTGCTTTTTAAACTATCGGCGGTGAGTTTATCTAAACTAGCTAACTGGTGCTGCTCTTTTGGAGACAAAGTTTCCATCCAATCAACCTCATTTTGCCAAAATTCTATTACACTTAAATCATGACCGAGAATCCTAGTAACTTCAGGAAATAAAAAATCTAGTTCTGGTTCGGATTGACATCCTTTAACAACAGTTAGAAGATTTTGACAAATTTTTGATTGGAGTTCCCGCAGGCGATCGCTCACCATATCGTAGGCCCGCTGCAAGTGAAACGTGACGCCGATCGCCTGCTCGATCGCCCAAACACATTCCATGTGCCTGAGTTGTCCGGCAGAACACACCCCCTCCAACAAACTGGGATTGTCATAAATTTTTAAAGCCTCAAACAGCATATCCCTCCCGCTATTAATTTCGGAATTCCGAAGTTTAATATCTGGCACTGTCAGGGCTGACTGACAGCGTTTAATAGCTTTAGAAAAAATCTCATAACCGTTAACCAGTTTCTGGCGGTGCATTTCAAAACTAGAGTCGTGAGCCACCTTAAAAATCTGCTGGATCACCTCTACTCCCCTATCTTTGAGGATGTGTCTGAGATCGATAAATCCGTCTTTAATTTTTAGCTTCTGGTGCTTTGCCTCTTCTCGGATTTTTAATACTTGGTTGAGGTTTACTGCTGACAAAACTGTGCTCGATACAGTGCCAATACCAATGACAGCAGCAGTTGCTTGGATCACTGCCAAATTAATTTTCAGAGAGTTAAGCATTCTGTATATTTTTTGAAACCCCTGATGAGTTTGAGCCACCTGCAACGGCGCCACAGTCACGTATACGGGAGCTACCAGCGGCTGTATGGGGCCACCTCCGGCTAACTGTGCGAGCAATCCTATAACTCCGCGCGAGGATAGAGTTTCACTTCTTGATTGATAAAAAATTTTTGCAAGCTCCACAAACTCCCCTGTCACCGGATCTCTAGCTGCCGGGAGCAATTTTCCTGTTTTGGTAGCAGGCTGTACAAGGTTGCCACTATTGAGTCGCGCCTGAGTTGCAGGAGTGAATATATAATCCATGTGGTGACTCAGTTTCCATTCAAAAACGCAGATGTTCTGTATTGTATGCTGTTTAGGGAAACGAGGCATGAAAGGAAATGAATGAGTATCTCAAGGCATTCCAGGCTATTACCCAGTTTAGCGATCGATTGTTGGCAGACGAATATCAATCCGTGGAGATTAAACAGTCAGCTACCCAACTCAGTTTAGATGTGGAACCTTGTATTGACGAAATTAAGCAATCTGCCATCAGACTCAAGGGGTTACTTCAGGTATGTTTCAAAGATGTATCTCATGCTGAGGATGTCTGGAATAGCAAGCCGAGAATTGCTGGATCATCTCCTGTTGATGTCTGGGAGCAAATTGGCGAACTAAGCGGATGCGATGTGAGAATTCGCAGTTTAGGAAAGCAGGGCAAATATGATGCTGTTGTTAAAGTTCGCAAATCTTGGAGCGACAAGGCGACTAAGTTAAAAAATCAGTGGTTTTTGTGGGATAAAAACGCTCAAGTCTTTCAAAGAGATACTATTGGTTTTTTTGAAAAAGATAATTTGCACAAAGAGTTGCGGAATGAAGTTGATGCCCAAGCCGAGCGAGTGATTTTAATTATGGAGAATGAACTAACTTTAATTTTTCAAGAATTACAATCTATAGATATAGAAAAATTTGAAATTTGTATTGAATGCTTCGACCTAAAGAGTCAGTCGAAATTTAGAGAGCGACTACAATCAATAGGCGGGGAGATTGTATCGAAGTTTACGGAGCCACTGAAATATTTGCCTGATTCTTATATTAAAACTTTTAAAGAAACACTGAAAGAACCTGTAGAGAATTTGGTTCACAAAAGCAAGATGGGAATCAGTTTGGTCGATTTTGAAGAGTCCTGTAAAGTGATTGGGTTAATCCTGGATAATGTGATTATAGCAATTTTTGAGGAGCGCATGAAACTGGCAATTCAAACAGTTGAAAAAGCGATTAAATTCTACAATAATTTTTTAGAGAAGCAGGCGCGGTATCAGAAAGAGACGCCGGAACAGCGATCTGCGGAAAAAATTTGGATCGAATGCCAGCGGCAGCAACTCAGGGAAGTTCAGCAGTATATTGATGCAGTCATTAGTCATTAGTCATTAGTCATTAGTCATTAGTCATTAGTCATTAGTCATTAGTTATTGGTCACTGGTTATTGGTTATTGGTTAGTAGTTATTGGTTATTGGTTATGGGTTATTAGAACGAACAACTAACAATTAACAAATAACCACTGACCACTAAAAACAGTCAACAGTCAACAGTCAACTGTCAACTGTCAACAGATTATTGATATTGACCGCTGATTTCGTAAACGATCGCGCCCAAAGACGCTAAGCTAGCTAAAATTAGCATTCCGGCCGGCATGAATTTTTGAGTTTTAACAAGGCGCACAATAAAGACTATTACTAAAACAGCGGAGATGGCTGCTGCTAATGTTAAACCCCAACTTTGTCCCATAAGCTGGGCGGTGCCGGCAAAAATTAGCAGGGAACCGCTAATCAGGCCGGAAATGAGTGAGGCTTGGCTTTTGGCCTTGATATAACCCATGATGCCGCCAACCAGTGTTAAAATGCCGTAGCCGATCGCGGCTGTTGTACCTAAATTCATTTTTAATCCTCCCGATTTCACTGTTTGCATCTAAATTTATACAGCGCAGCCTGCAATTAGTGTCACGAATTGTTAGAAAATTTATTAAAGCCAGTCAGGATATGTAACTGTTATACAATTGCCATTATGTCAGCCCTAACTTCTGGTGCGATCGCCCAAATCCGTTACCTCCAGCGCCAAGCAGCATCCCTGCTGCTGTATCAATCAGTTCTCAAAAGCCCCGCAGGTCAAGCTTTTCTCGATTTGCTGCAAGCCCTTCATCACAGCGAAGTCAGCGGTTTGGAATGTCAGATAGCTTACGGAAACTGGTTCAAACTTCAGGCTGCTAAAAATTTAAGCTGGAAAGATTCTCTGATTTCCGAAATTCTCAAAGACGAAAACCCCTTTTCTCGCCGAGCTCAGCAAACAGATTTTGCAAGTTTGCCCCCCGCTTTGGTGGAAGCCGCCCGACATGATTTAGAAGTGCTGCAAAATATTTACGAATGCAGCAGCGAACAGTTGAGCAAGTGGGTGCGCGTAGCGGGTCAACTTGACGCAGTTCCTCCGATTTGGCATTCAGAAACTGTAGCAGAACCGGGAGATTTGCCGCTGCACGGAAAACTGGAAAAATGGTCGAGCGCGGTGGAATCTTTGGCAGTTTATTACCGACAGTTTGGCACAGGTTTGTTTGCTGAATATCGCGCTTTTAGGTGGCGGGGAGGGCAGTTGGCGAGTATTTCGCATCCCGATGGTATAACTTTAAAAGAGTTGGTTTGCTGCGATTGGCAGCGGGATGCTCTGGTGAAAAATACGGAGTTTTTGTTGGCCGGTTATCCGGCTTTGCACGTCTTGCTGTACGGCAGCCGCGGTTCGGGCAAGTCTTCTTTGGTGAAGTCGCTATTAAATGAATTTGGCTCTCGCAATCTGCGCTTGATTGAAGTATCTAAATCGGATTTGCAAGATTTGCAGCTAATTGTCGAGCAGTTGCGAGGAGTTCCTCAAAAGTTTATTATTTTTGTGGACGACCTTTCCTTTGAGGAAGATGACGATGCTTTTAAAGCTCTGAAAGTTGTCTTAGAGGGGAATGTCACTGCTCGCTCTCAAAATGTGGTAGTTTACGCCACATCTAACCGCAGGCATTTAATTCGAGAGTTTTTTGACGACAGACCTCGCCCCCGCGATGGAGACGAAGTTCACGCTTGGGATACTGTGCAGGAAAAACTTTCATTTAGCGATCGATTTGGCTTGACTTTAACTTTTGAACCGGCCGATCAAAACACTTATTTAACAATTGTCCGACATCTCGCAGAACTTGCTGGAATCAAACTCGCTCCCGATGATTTGGAACACCGCGCTAAAGAATGGGCAACTCGTCGCAATGGGCGATCGGGCAGGACTGCGCGGCAGTTTGTTGATTTCCTGAAAGCAGAGTTAGCCCTTTTTGACAAATAGATGGTCTGCGTTAGGAGGGCGGGTTTCACTTTCCATATGGAAAGGCAATTCAGGATCTGAAGAAACCCGCCATTGCGTCGATCGGGCAGGACTGCGTGGCAGTTTGTTGATTTCCTGAAAGCAGATTTAGCCATTTTTCACAAGTAGATAGTCTGCGCTGAGAGGGCGGGTTTCACTTTCCATATGGAAAGGCAATTCAGGATAGGAATTAACCCGCCATTACAGCACCCAAGGGCGAAATAAAAATTCTTAATTTTTTCATAATTTTATTGATAACAACTAACTAACAAAATTTGATATAATTATCAAAATCTCCCAAGAAACCTCCAGAGCCAGAACCCATCCTGACTCCATAAATCGACCACTAAATAATGAGGAAAATATCATGGGTTTATTTGATAAAGTAGCGCAGACTCGTCAAGAAACGGACGTAACGTTAGGGCCGGCCGAAGCATTTGCGGCGATCGCGCTAATTGCCGTAGCAGCCGACGGTTACATCAATGACAGCGAAAGTAAAGCGATTAGCATGACGCTATCTCGGATGCAACTGTTCCGCAGCTATCCCGATGACGTAATGAGAAAAATGCTCGAGCGCCTGCTGATGATTCTGCAACGGCAAGGAGTTGAGGTACTGTTTAATGCAGCTTTGGCAACCCTTCCCGACGAACTTAAAGAAACCGTTTTTGCTGTGACAACTGATATCGCTTTAGCAGATGGCGAGGTTTCAGAAGAAGAAGAACAACTTTTGAACGATCTTTACAGTGCATTGGGGCTTTCCGAAGATATTGCCCTCAAGATTATAGACGTGATGTTGATTAAGAACAAAGGTTAATAAATCAGGGGGAGGAGTGAGGAGGGCGAATTTTACAATATAAAAAATTAGCGCCTACTTACTTAGCTGACAAATTCTCCAAAAGTGCGGGTTGAGGGATATGATGGTTGGTAAAATTGCGAGCCCAATTGCGATCGCCCGCTACTACCTCAAATGCCTTTCACTTACACCCGCACTGTTCACTTTCAAGATACCGATGCTGCTGGAGTCGTTTACTTTGCTAACGTTTTGGCGATGTGCCACGAAGCTTACGAGGCATCTCTAGCAGCATCGGGAATTAATCTCAAAGCATTTTTCAGCAATTCCGAGGTTGCCTTTCCCATAATTCATGCTAGTGTAGATTTTTATCGCCCAATGTTTGCGGGCGATCGGCTGATAATTCAATTGACGCCCAAACAACTTACTGGCGATGAATTTGAAATTGCCTATCAAGTATTTTCTGAGGAAGTTGCAGGAAGAAGCGCTGCTAAAGCTCTGACTAAGCACGTCTGCATCGATGCACTTAGCCGAACTAGAAAACAGCTATCTGAAGACTTGATGCAGTGGATGAGGAAATTTGAGATTGAGATTTCCGATTAGTTCTATCTTTAAATAATAGCAGGGAATGACTGTAAAATTTCTGTTTTGTTGATAATTATTTCTGAATTGTTGATATTATGTCAAATCGCAATTATGCCATTGTGGGCACGGGAGCTTTAGGCGGATTCTACGGTGCTAGACTGCAACAAGCAGGTTTAGAAGTCAATTTTTTGCTGCGCAGCGATTACGATTACGTCAAAAAACACGGTTTGATTGTCGAGTCTCCCGAAGGCGACTTCACCCTCCCCCACGTCCGCGCCTACCACGACGCGCACAAAATGCCTCAGTGCGACGTAGTAATTCTAGCGCTGAAAACAACTCAAAATCACTTGTTGCCCAAAATTTTGCCTCCTTTATTAAAGGATAACGGCGCGGTTTTAGTATTGCAAAACGGATTGAATACAGAACCGGAAGTAGCTAAAATTGTCGGTGCAGAACGAGTGGTTGGCGGGCTGTGTTTTCTCTGTTCTTATAAAGTTGGGCCAGGTCATATCTGCCACCTAGATTACGGCACTATCACGCTGGGAGAATATTCCCAAGAGTACAAAGCAATCGGTATTACTAATAGATTGCACCAAATTGCTGCGGACTTTAAACGTGCTCATATTCCCATAAAAATGAGCGATGATTTGCTATTGTCAAGGTGGAAAAAGCTGGTTTGGAATATTCCTTATAACGGGCTGTCTGTAGTTTTGGATGCGAGAACTGACGAACTGATGGCTAATCCTGATACTCTGATTTTAGTGGAGGAAATCATGGGGGAAGTGGTAGCGGGAGCCAAAAGTTGCGATCGCATTATTCCCGATGATTTTATCCCACAAATGCTTGAATACACTCAGAAAATGAAGCCTTACCGCACCAGCATGAAAATCGATTATGATGAATCGCGGCCCCTGGAAGTTGAGGCAATTTTTGGTAATCCGATACGGGTGGCGCAGCAAGCAGGTGTTAAGTTGCCCCAAATAGAGGTACTTTACCGAATGTTGAAGTTTGTGGATTTTCAAAGACAAGAAGCAGAGAGGACGAGAAGGCTGTTAGGTTTGTCGTAATTAGTCAGTTGACTGTTGAATGTTGACTGTTGACTGTTGTCAGGAGTCGGAAATAAGCATGATAAATTCTGCCTTCTGTATAGATTGCGCCTAATAATTATTGATCTTTGAGCGCAATTTCTTGCAATTGTTCTCGATTGACTTTGCCTTGAGAATTGCGGGGCAATTGTTCGACGATTACCCAATATTTCGGCCGCTTAAACTTGCTCAACTTATCTTCTATTGCCGCTTGCAGATTTTTGATAGTAACTTCGGAATTAGCGGGAACGTAGATAGCCGTAACGACTTGACCCCAATCTTTGTCTGGCAAGCCAATTACAGCAACATCCGCAACTAAATTAGTCGATCGCACAACGGCTTCAACTTCCGCCGGAAATACATTTTCTCCGCCTGTGATAATTTTATCGCTGCTGCGTCCGACGATATTTAAGTAGTTATTTTTATCAAAAAATCCCACGTCGTCTAATTGGAAATATTCGCGATCTCCAAATTTTTCAGGATAATAACCCAACGCCAAAGATTGAGCATTAACCACAATATTTCCAATTTTATTATCGCACAAAATCTTGCCTTTTGCACTGCGAATAGTTATTTGAGCGTGCGGTAAAGTTTGACCGGAACTGTTATTACCCGCGAGAAAATCTTCGGGTTTTAGTGTAGCAATTTGCGAGGCTGTTTCGGTCATGCCGTAACTAGGCGCTAATTTGATTTGATAGTTTCTAGCTGTTTCTAAAAGTTCCGGCCAAGCGGGAGCACCGCCCAAAAGTACAGCACGAAACCGTCCCAGCCAATTAGCTGTATCTGGGTTTTGCAGCAGCCTTTGCAGTTGAGTGGGAACTAAAGAAATGAAAAATTCTTCGGGTTCGATATCGCTTTTTTTACCATTTTCTAATTCTTTAAATGGCTGAATAGCCAGTTGTCCTCCGGTAGTAAAGGAACGCATGAATTGCATTAAACCGCTGACGTGGTATAATGACAAAACGCAAAATGAATTGATTTTGTCAACTTGAAAGTATTGTTGAAAACCTTGTACGGATGCTGTTAGCGTTTCCCAAGTGTGGATGGCAAAACGAATTTTTCCTGAAGAACCGCCGGTGGGAATCATGATCGTATCAAAACCGCTTTTTGTCGGCGAATGGAATTCGCGGCTATACAAACGAAGTCCGCCTTCGCGGACTGGGATATGGGGATTGTTGGGAAGCGGGTATTGTCCTAAAAATATGTCTGGTTGAACTAAATCAAAGACTTGTAGCCATTCTTGTTTTACCCAGTTGGGATTGCACAGAAAAATCTGGCATTGGGCGGCGCGGGCGGCGGTGAAACTGGCAAGAAATTGCACGGGATCTGGTTCTGCGAGGCAAATTTTTGGGGGTGTTGTTTGTGCGTGATTTTGGGTGATTTCTTGAAATAGCCGATCGACAATTCGGGAAAATTCGCGACTGTCACAACCAATCAGCCAATTATCTGGCAAGCTAGGCGCGAGATCCCGAATATTTACTGTGAGATTTGTTGCCATAGATGCTTTCACCAAGTTTCTCGATTCAAAACAATTACCTAACTCGCCTGATTTAGTCGTGAGACTAATCTAAAATCTAAAATCTAAAATCGAATGATTTTCATCGAACCAGCAATCGGTGCCGAAGCCGAGTGCTCTCTTATTTAAAGACAATTGTGTTGCTAAATTTAATGCTGCTTGTCGGCCGATTTCGGTTTCAAATACTGATGAGAAAACAGCGTCTATATTGTGAGTTTGACAAAATTTTCGCAGTTGGGATGGGGAACCGCATATCGCAGGTTTAATGACGAAAATGCCCCGCCAGCCTTGGCTGTAGCACTCTTGGATGCGATCGAGGTTGGCGGCAGATTCATCAAGGGCGATCGGAGTTGCATAAATAGCATTCAATTCTACCATTTCCTGAAACTGGGTTACGGGCAGGGGCTGTTCCAAAAATTCAATGTCTGCGGAAAAATCGGGAGTTGCTTTTACCTCGTCGCAAGCTTCCAGCCATGTTTTAGCCTGCGAGTAACTGAGTCCCCCGTTGGCATCTAAGCGCAAAAATGCTTTTTCGCGCTCGCACAAATTGTGCATTGCTTCGATTAGCTGCTGAAAAATCTTTAATTCTTG
Organism: Microcoleus sp. POL10_C6; assembly: GCF_036701585.1. Taxonomy (NCBI): domain Bacteria; kingdom Bacillati; phylum Cyanobacteriota; class Cyanophyceae; order Oscillatoriales; family Microcoleaceae; genus Microcoleus; species Microcoleus sp. POL10_C6. The sequence continues at coordinate 61,554 of NZ_JAUBRB010000033.1, forward strand.
TTCAATTGCAGCAACACCAATTTTCCATTTAAACGTCCGATATCCCTCTAACCAAAGCACTTGCAAAGCCTGCAAAGCTGTTTCTCCGGCAGGCAATAAACCGCTGTACTGACTCAGCCTCTTCTCCTCCTCTTGGCAAAGGTAAGTTAAATTTTCGCTTTTCTCCCCCCCTTGCCAAGGGGGGGCTGGGGGGGGTGAATTTTGCTCGTTTGATAGTGCTGACTCAAAGCCAAATTGACAAGCCGGCAATTCAGCGGAAATAGCAAAAATCATCTCTGATGAAATATTACCTGGCAACGAGTTACAAAAATCTAAAGCTTGCTCAAAACTTTCGGAACCAAACCAACTCAAAGGGGCAATTTCTCCCCACCCAATTTGATTGTTTTCGCCCACAAGTCGCAGGATAATTCCTGATCGAATATCCCAGATGCCGTGACTTGTTTGCAAGGGACGCTTAAATTTTCGCTGATAAGTGCGAAACTCGAATTGATAAAGCATTAGTTTTTTAGTTAATCATAAAATTCTCTCACAAGTGCGACAAACGTATCAATATTTTCAAAATGGATATTATGACCAGCTTTTGGTACAATTTCCAGAAGGGCGGCTGGACACAAGCTGGCAATTTCGGTATTTATACTTGTAAATTTATCATCATAAGCTCCCGCTAGCAAGAGGAGGGGGATGTGATTTTGTGCGAGTTTTTCCCAGAGAGAGGGCTGGTTGCCGGTTCCCATATTGCGGAGAGATTTGGCTAGCTCTAAGGGATTGTTTGCTAAGCGGGTTTCTATGAGTTTGTCGAAATTGGGAGAGTTTTTTAAAGATTTGAATAAAGGGCGATCGTACCAGTTGAATAAAAAATCTTTAATGTTGCTATTTTCCAGCTTTTGTGCTATCGGCAAATCGGCTTCCCGGCGGTGCGATCGCTCTTTTTCTGTCTTCAATCCTGGCGAAGCTGACTCTAACACTACTTTCTCGAATCTTTCTGGAAAATGTAATGCCATGTAAAGTGCCAACCGCCCGCCCATTGAATAGCCCAACAACAAACATTTATCTATTTGTAAATCATCTAATAAGTGTATCAATGCTTGAGCTGTATTTGATATATTGTAGCAACTTTCGTCGCCGATTACTCTGGTTTCTCCGTGACCGGGAAGGTCAACTGCTAAGCAGCAATAACTGTTAGAAAGTAAGGGAATGACCCTGCTAAAGTCTTGAGTGCTGCCCGTGAATCCATGCAAAAATAAAATTTTTGGCTGATTTGTGTGACCAGTTAAGGAATATTGAAACTTATAATTATTAAATTTTTCCATATACAAATATACGATTCAATGTGAGGTACGGATTGCTAAATTAAAGAAGATTTTGAGAAGTCACCCAACTCGGCCAACTCTCCCAACTCCCTCAGCTTAGCAAACCATACCTCAATTTTACCGAAATTTTTGATTAGCCACTCTACAAAACAAACCCCAACGCCAGCAGCAATCCGCTCGAAAAATGCAGCGTAACTGCGATAAACTTAGAGTTGCTGACCTTTATCGGTTGGTCGTGATAGTCTGTGACATGGCTGCAAAGGTCGATCGCAAATGGCAAACTCCCAAAAATCAACAGCGTCCCAATTGGGAACATTCCCAAAGCCACAAATAGCACAGTCAAAGCATAAACGCTCCCGCATAACCACTGCAACAACTGAGCACCTTTTTTCGTACCGAGTCGCACAATCGGCGATTTTTTACCCGCAGCCAAATCGTCCTCAACTTGGTGAAAATGGGAACAAAATAAAATGATACTCGTTGTAATTCCCACGATTGCAGAACCCACCAAATTAGTGGCAGACCAAGTTTGAGTTTGACTGTAATAAGCCGCAGCCAAAGCTAGTGGCCCGAAGGTGAAAAAGCAAATAATTTCTCCCAAACCCTGATAGCCAAGACGAAACGGAGGCCCTTGATAAGTGTAGCCGAGAGCACAGCATAAAACTACTAGCAAAATTACTGTTGGGTCTTTTTGCCACCAGCTTATGGCGCAGATTCCTGACACTCCGACTGCTAAAAACAGATTGGCTAGCCAGAAAATTAAAGCTTTATTTCCGGTTAAGTTAACTAGGGAATGCGCTTTGTTTTTATCGATGCCTGTTTCTGAGTCAAATACATCATTGCTGAGATTCAGCCATGCTATAATCAAAATGGCTGACATTAAAAATGTCGAAAAAATTGACGAATTAATCGTTTGAGTTTCGGCAAAAGCAATTGCAGTTCCTACTGAAATAGGAATCACCGCAACGCTGTACATGGGCGGCTTGATTGCCGCCAGCCACAATTTACTATTTGAACGTTCAATTAACTTTGTTGTCATTACACAAACTTGATTCAATTGATAGCAGCGTAGTAATTTTACAATTTTATTGGTGAACAAAGTCTACTCTCGATCGGGTTGAGTGCGCGGCGGACATCCACACAGAGGCTGTGGCGGTACTCAAACAGCGCAAGTAGCCCGTCTGTAAACCTCTGCAGGGGGCGATCGACTTTTGCGAAATTTAGCCGATCGATCTTAAAGTTTTGTGTCTAAATGTTTCGATCGATCGCCCGACGGTCGGTTTTTTTCCCCAACAGAGCCCAAACAGGGAGGGAAACTCAAAAGGTCGTGTTTTGCGATCGCCCTCCCGTGCTTAGATCGAAATAGGGGTTTTAGCCGGACAAACCCACACTCTATCTGACAAATCTGCTATTCTCGCTTTCATGACAGTAATACCGCACCGCGCTAATCTCTTGCAAGACCGCAATCAACTGCATCAGTTTCTGTTAAATTGCCAGCAGTCTTTAACCGAAAAAGATCGCACAAAAATAGTTAGTATTTCTCAGGAAATTTATCCCCTCGATCCGCTAGCTGTACTGCAAGAGATTTCCGAACCTTGTCAGCGGCACTTTTACTTTGAAAAAAGAGACCCCATTGCCGGCAAAAGTTTTGCAATTGCCGCCCTTGATTCGGCAATCCATCTCACCGTAGCAGGAAGCGATCGATTTGTAGCAGCTCAAAACTTTATTCGTTCAACAGTTGCCAATACAATTACCATTGGTGCGGAACGCTTGCCATTTAGCGGCCCTCACTTTTTTTGTAGCTTTGCTTTTTTTGATGAGAACATTGCTGCTAATTCTTACTTTCCGCCCGCCACCATATTTTTACCCAAATGGCAGATCACCAGACAGAAAGATAGCTGCATTCTCGTCGCCAATGCCATCATAGAAAAAGATCGAAACGTTAAAAACATTGCTGAAAATATTTGGCAAACGTTTGATAAAATTGAATCTCGCAAATACCATAAACTAACAACTGCGATCGACAGTTCGATATCTTTGAAACAAATCCCCGTCAATGATGCCACTCAATTTAAAACATCAGTAAAGTCTGCTTTAGAACTGATCGCCTCTAAATATTTTAGTAAAATTGTTTTATCCCAAGCAATCAATGTGATTTCTCAAACCCCTTTCAGTTTAATAGATTCATTAAACAACTTGCGTCTCAGCTATCCAGATTGCTATGTATTTTCAACCAGTAACGGCAAAGGACAAAATTTTATCGGTGCTAGTCCAGAACGCTTAATTAGCATTCACAACAATCAGTTATTAACAGATGCTTTAGCAGGTTCAGCACCGAGAGGAAAAACGGAGGCGGGAGATGCGAAATTAGCCCAAGGATTACTAGAGAGTGAGAAGGATATTCGCGAACATCAAGTTGTGATTGACTTTATTGTCGATCGCCTGTCTAAACTCGGCATTACTCCCAAATTTTCCCCAGTGCCCAGACTGCTGCAACTATCAAACATTCAGCATTTGTGGACACCTATAACAGCTCAAATTCCCCCTGATATTCATTTATTAAAGATTTTAGCTCAACTGCATCCAACCCCAGCGGTAGCGGGCGTGCCGAGAGATGTTGCCCTCGAACAAATTCGCCGCTGCGAAAGCTGCGATCGCTCTTTGTACGCAGCACCCCTCGGCTGGATCGATCGCGCCGGTAACGGCGAATTTGCCGTGGGAATTCGATCGGCATTAATCGATGGCGATCGGGCTATACTTTATGCTGGTGCTGGTATTGTGGCGGGTTCAGAACCAGAGAAAGAACTAGCAGAAATTCAGCTCAAATTACAACCACTTTTAAATGCTTTAGTCTAATAATTCAGCTAATTTGCAGCATCTAGAGTTGTCAAGTTAATTGAGTGAGTCTGTGTTAATGTTTAATTTTCACCTCCTCAAAATGTTCTACTATGGGAAAAGGATCGTAAAAATGGTGAAGCATTCTTTTCCACTCTTGATATTGAGCGGAATTCCTAAATCTAATGGTATGAGCTTCTAAATTTTCCCATCTAACCAATAATAGATATTTTCCTTGAACTTCTGTGCAGCGATGAAGTTCGTGAGATAAATATCCATCTATAGACGATATCAGACTGGAGGCTTCTCTAAAAGCTATCTCAAAATCCCTCTCAAAGCCAGATTTGACATTAAGCACAACCGCCTCAAGAATCATAAAAATGTATCCTGACAATTATTTGAGTATAATATCCTAGCACAATACAGAGTTGAGCTACTCAGGTTTAGCAATGCCAATAGATTTTCGCAACACAAATACCGTCTGGGCTTCCGTATTAGCAGAAACTTTGCAGCGGTTGGGATTAACTACCGCCGTGATTTGTCCCGGTTCGCGATCGGCACCGCTAACAATAGCCTTTGCTCAAAACAAAAAAATAGAAACTATTCCCATACTCGACGAACGTTCAGCCAGCTTTTTCGCATTAGGAATTGCCAAAAAATCCTATTTGCCAACCGCACTAATTTGCACATCGGGAACCGCCGCAGCCAACTTTTATCCTGCGATAATAGAAGCCAGAGAAAGTCGAATTCCGCTGCTAATATTCACCGCCGATCGACCTCCAGAACTGCGGGACTGTCACGCCGGACAAGCGATCGACCAAGTGAAAATCTACGGCAATTATCCCAACTGGCAAGCCGAATTAGCGATACCTTCTGCGTCCACAGGAATGCTAGACTATCTGCGGCAGACGATCGTGTATGCTTGGGAGCGATCGCAATTTCCAACACCAGGCCCTGTCCACCTCAACATCCCCTTTCGCGACCCGCTTGTACCCGTTCCAGACATTGCCGTAGAAGCTTTAGAAACAGAATTTAATCCCGAAGATTTCTTTGCAGGATTAGAACCCATTTTCGGAGGAGAAAGCTCTACCCCCCCCAGCCCCCCCTTGTTAAGCGGGGGAGAAGGAAGTACAATGCAACAGTGGCAAAAGTGCAGCAAAGGGATAATTATTGCAGGCGTTGCACAGCCTCAATTTGCCGAAAAATACTGTAGTGCGATCGGCCTAATTTCCAAATCCTTAAACTGGCCCGTTTTAGCAGAAGGACTATCCCCAGTCAGAAACTACGCCCAACTCAACCCTTATCTAATTTCCACCTACGATTTAATCCTGCGAAACCGCGAACTAGCAGATAAATTAACCCCAGAAATCGCCATTCAAATCGGAGACTTACCCACAAGCAAAGAACTGCGAAACTGGCTAGACAAAACCAAACCAAAATGCTACATAATCGACCCCAGCCACCACAATTTCGATCCGCTACACGGCAAAACAATTCACCTGCGAACCTCCGTAGAACATCTCGCAACTAATCTCGCAACTATATTAACTCTTGTCCCCCCCCTTATTAAGGGGGAATCAACTCTTGTCCCCCCCCTTATTAAGGGGGGGTTAGGGGGGGATCGAGCCCCTGCTACCACTAATATCTCCCCTCAAATCCCCGCCCTGACCAATGGGGAATCAACTCAAATCCCCCCCCTTAGCAAGGGGGGGTTAGGGGGGGTTCTAACCTCTCCCTCAAACGAATACCTCCAACTTTGGCGCAACACCGAAATCCAAGTCAGACAAACAATAGACCAAAAAATATCAGCAATTAACAACATAATCGAGCCCAAAGTTTCCTGCCTGCTTTCCCAAATTTTGCCGCCCGCAACACCGATATTTATTGCCAACAGTATGCCCGTGCGAGATGTAGAGTTTTTCTGGAAGCCAAACCATTTAGAAATAAAACCTTTTGTCAATCGCGGCGCGAACGGCATAGACGGCACATTATCAACAGCTTTGGGAGTTGCTCACCGCAATCAAAGCAGCATCATGCTAACAGGCGATTTAACACTTTTGCACGATACGAACGGTTTTTTAATTAAAAATAAATTTGTCGGTCATCTGACAATCATATTAATTAATAATAACGGTGGCGGAATTTTTGAAATGTTACCCGTTGCGAAATTTGACCCGCCCTTTGAAGAGTTTTTTGCCACGCCGCAGCAGATTAACTTTGCTCAGTTGTGTGCAACTTATGGCGTGGAACACGAGATAATAGACGATTGGGAACAGTTCAAACAAAAATTAAGTTTTTTGCCAAGTAGCGGGATTCGCGTCTTAGAATTGCCAACAGAGAGGCGCGCCGATGCTAAATGGCGGCAAGATAATCTAAGTAAATTTGCCAAAGATTTGTAAATTTGTAGGTTGAGCAGGTGGAACGAAACCCAACCTACACTAATTTAAACTGCTGGTTGAGCTAGCAGCGCATCTAACTCTCCATCTGCATCGAGTTTGTGAATGTCATCGCAGCCGCCTACGTGTTGCTTATTAATGAAAATTTGGGGCACGCTGCGGCGTCCGTTAGCGCGATCGGCCATTGCTTTTCTAGCCGCTTCGTCGCCATCAATTTTGTATTCCGTGAAATTTACGCCTTTCCACCACAGCAAAGTTTTGGCGCGGATGCAGTAGGGACAGGTTTGCCAAGTATAGATTTCCACATTGGCTTTGATGCGATCGGGCTTGCGGCCCAAGATGGGATTGAGAAAATCAAGCATTTTCGGTACTGGGGTAAAAATTAAACTGGTTGGGGGATTAACGATCATTTTAGCGAAATGCCTTCAGCCCCACGTCCTACCCAAAAATCGGCGCGGGATGGAATTGCCTGCGGCAACCTGTGCCCCTGTGACCCAAGTCACAACTTTACCCTACTCGGATCACTTGCTTTCACCCTAGAGAATCACATTCGCGGCCTCATTAATATCACCGATCTTTTGAGGAAACCAGAAGATGATAAATATATCGAATTCAACCGCACTGCCATGCACCCCGTACAACTCCTCCCCGGCGCTATCTCTGAAATCCTCGCTTCTGTAACCGATACAGGCGTTTTGACTCTGGCGGATCGCTACGGTTTGATGGCCGCCACCTTCGACGACTCTCTGAATGACGAAGACAGAGGCTGTGTCAACCGCTTGCTGCGGGCGGTGCTCAGAGGCCGGGTGAAAGTAGTCAACGAACTTTCAGCAGCATTCTAATCGGGATTTGAAGTTTTGTTCTGAAGGCAGGGTGAGTCAGCGGTAGATGAAAATAGTGGAAACTCAGGCAGGAGTGGAAACAGCGGTAATTTGAATTCGATTTAAAAGTTTTCTCCTCTAACTCAACAACGGTTTTTTTGTCAAAGCAGCCTTTACCGGCTGCTTTTTTTTTGATTTAATCGCGGATTTCCAGGTTGTACTGGCGGCAGAGGGCGATCAGTTTTTGTTGGAATCGATCGCGCACACTGTCTGGAGACACAATGACGCAATCTTCGCCGTAACGGAATACCTCCCGAATCAGCCAAAAGGGATTAGAGACGCGCCGCACGACTTGGCGGACATCTCCGATGACTTGATCTTCCTCACTGATATCTTTTTGCCTGGGTTCGTAAGCTTTTACCATGCCACGATAAAAGTGTAAGTACACTTTTAAAAAATCTAAGCCTTCCTCGCGCCACTGTCCGTCCATTGGCTCAATAGCCTTGATGCGATCAAACCGCAAACACCGATTGTGAACAAGTTCGGGATAGTCGGGATTTTTGAGATCGTTAGTCTCTTCGCACCAGATTTCCAAGTAAAAGCGCTTTTCTTCAAAGGAAATCTCTGCGTAGCGCACTGTAAACTCTAGTTCCTCGTCTTGAGCGTTCAGGTAGAGCAGGTGGAAAGGTTGCTGGTTATTGATGTGTCGATCGACTTGAGTTCGCCATGCCACGCTAGGCTGATTAGCTAATTGCCAAAGCGATTGGCGCATCGGCGCTTCAAGCTCTCCTTGGTCTAACACCAGACTTAAAAGGGTTTGAGCTTGTCCGGCGTGACCTGAATCTGTCAGGATTTTAGTGGCTTGCAGTAGCGCTTCCACCTGAGTCGGGTTCAGGGTAAAGAGTTTGCGGACTTCCGGGGTTTGTTGGGCGATCGCGACGATCAACCCCGAAGGACTGGGACTTTTGCCCCAGAAAATGTTCAAGCGGCGAGCTAGCTCCTCTAGCTGCTCCTTGGTTCCCGGCGGAACTGACAGTGTAAGTGTTTCTTTTTTCCTAGACATCTGTGTAATATACTTGCATTATTCATAATAGTCTGCAATACTCTACTTATTGTACTTAAGAAAGCCTGACCGCTTAAGGCAGCCTGCCATGAAAGAAAGTCTTACTGATCGCCTACTGCAACTGATGTCCGATGGCCAGTGGCACTCAACAGAGGAACTGGTGGCAAAAATCAGTCATCGGTTTTCCGCAACGCAGCACGTTTTGAAGAAGCGGGGTTACAAGTTTGATAAGCGGCGGATAGAAGGACAGCACCACGAATATCGGTTGGTGACGAGTCCGAAAGCGAGCGCTTCTTAAATAAACTTTCTCAGATATTGGGGGTAGTATCTACTACTCCTAATATTCAGCTACCGGAGGTAAATGACTGTGAATTGGAAGCAACTCTCTTTGTTTGATGATTTGGATGAACAGCCTCAAAAAGTCTCAAATGAAGACGCTATGGATGAGATTACTAACTCTGACATCAGCATTCTTTTAAGTGCCTTAGCTGCTAAAGTTATTTCTGACCGTCAAAGGTCAGAAGTAATTACTAAATTAGCAAATCAGTCAGAGGCGGTAGCGATCGCACATTCTTTCAGCGACTCTAGTCTAGTTAGAGAACTCAGACTCAGGCGCAGTCAAGAAAAAACTCAGCTACCAAAACTAACTTTCACAGGCGATCGCGTTATCTATCAAAATCAAGATATTGGCAAAACTCAAATTTTGTACAAATCGCCGTTACCAGGAGAGTTACAGGCAAGATTATCTATTGAAAGCGCCATAGATAGATTTTTAGAGTATTTGCAGAAACAATATCAAATAGCGGTACTCCATGAAAGTGACTATCACGTACAGGTTTTTATTCCCCATCGAAAAGCAGCAGCCGACTTTAGTCAATATTGGCGAGAGTTTATCGAAAATATTGCTTTCTCAACTTATGGCGATACCAAGCGCAATTTACCAGGATTAGTACAAACATTCATTGTCATGCTCAATAGTGTCACTCTAGCCGGACGCGGTTTCAGTACCTTGGAAATTCCGATTTTGACACAAGAGCAATCTAATGTTTTAGCCGCTTGGTATTTGGCAGTTGTTAGGGAGGTAGAAAAGCGTCAAACAGAGCGTCAAAAGCAAATGAAGGCTCTCAAAACAGAAATAGATAATCCTGAGACAACTGATAAAGACCGCAAATCTTCAGAAAAAAAGTTGCTAGAAAAGGAGGAGATGCAGTTAAAAGAAGCGAAAAAGTACAACGAAGCTTTTCAAAAGTCCTTTGGTAAAGTCCTGCAGGAGCAACAGTCTATAGGGCAAGAGCTAAATCAAATTAAAAGTGAATTGGCGGACTCAGGGTTAACGAAAGCACAGAGGAATAAGTTAGACAAACAGCAAGACAAGCTAGTTCCTCAAATTATTTTTACTCAAGAGTCGGTCCAGCAAAAAATGCGATTGCTCGCAGAGTCAGATGGTGAACCATTTAAGTTTATTCAGTGCGATCGCCAACAAAACCCCGCTCGGTTCAAAAACATTGTTAACATTTCTAAAAGTTTCACTAAAACTGCTACAGACCAGATCAATGCAACTCGTGGAGATATTTTTACTCAGTGTATTCTAGAGATGTATCGCCTTTTGGAAAATCCGCCAAGCGCTCCATTCCCTGAACCATTGCTGAGCGAACAGCCAAGTATCAAAGAAGTCCGATTGGCTGGAGATGACGGGAAAGATTTTTGCTATTCCTGCGGCGTTACTCTTGAAAATGCTAAATGGAAAGTAGCCAGATTTATGTTTGAGCGACCTTCCCAGCGTCGTCAATCGTCATCAAGCGAAGATCGACCTTATATTTGTGCTTCCTGTTCAGCTTTAGCATTTGCTTCACCCTTAAAAATTACTGATGAAAGCATCATTTTGAAACTTGAACCGCTCAATCAAAGTGAACCTGCCAAACTCAGAGTTAAAGACTACATTAGAATGTTAACCAATAAAGAGTTACATTTAAGTGCAGGTCGATATTTAGTCCTAGCCTCAGATCGAACTGGTGGGGGTGATTTAGCATCCCAGAAACTCGGTCAAGTTCAATATGCACTAGCAAAAGTAGCTTCAATTTTTGCCCTTGAGGTTTTAGCTGATTTTAAATTCTCGCTAATTATTCAGGGAAGTCAGCCAAAACACTTAGCCAGCAGATATCTAGTTTTCATAAAGGGATTGATCGACGGCTACAACCAATCAATTGTAATTACTGGCAAGGAAATTAATATGACTCTAGGCGATGCTGTTCGCTATATAGAGGGAGATTTACCCTTTCTTGCTGAATACGATGTGACGAAGGCTGCTGCTAAAGTCAACTCTTTGCAACTTGAGAAAGTCCGCCAACTCTACTGGCAAATCATTCAAGAAGACTTGAAATTACAAGGAGTAAATATGGGGTCATCAAACCAAATGGCTAAACGAGCCAAATTATACAAGGATGTCACTGCTTTGACTGGATTAACCTATGCCTTTGCTCAATCTTTAGAAAGTACAGCTAAAAAGGCAATGAAAACAGAAGATGCAGAAAGAGAAGTAAGTAAAATCATTGAAAAAGTGGATGATGCCGTTGCTTTTTGCTACTACGCCACCCTTGGGGATGAGAAAAAAACAAATGTCCAAGCAAGACTTTATTGCAACCCTGAAAACTACTTTGTTTATGAACAAACAAAGAATTTGTTGGAAGAATTAAAAATTACCAACAGAGAAGAAAAAGATGCAGAAAAACAGCAAATGTGGCTAACGCTCTACGCTGATGATGTGATGAGAGCTTATACCTACTTTGCTGAAAATGGCTACAGTCAAGACCGAGAGTGGAATGAGTTAACTTATAACTTAAAACTTTCTCTCTACACTCGTTTTCCTGAATTGGTTCGCAAAGTAAAATCTACCACGGATAAAAACTAATCATGGCTGCTAAAAAATTTCAAACAACTAATGATCAAACTGAAAATGGTTCTGAGACGGCTAAGGAATCCAAAGTAACCAGTGGATTACCCAGAACAGATGAAAAGAACCCTCGTATGCACTTTGATATTTATGCCATTCTTGAAGGTTCGCAGGAGCTTTATTTTGGGCATGAAGTACAAGTCAATGTCAACTTGGTGGAAATAGTTAAGCTCACTACTAAGGATGGGAAATCCATCGAAAAATGTTATATCTCTCCAACGAAACGGCGAGGTGTTGAGCGACGTTGCTTGCTTTGGGCACCTGTGAAAAGTGGGGAACTGCTAGGAGATAAACAACAGTGTGGCATTCCCAAAACTTGTGCTAAACCTGACTGTCCTATTTGCGCTCCCTATGGTGCTCTTGACCCAGGAAAAAGCACTTTAATTGGTCGCGTTACTCACGGTGGCGGTGTTGCTGTTCAAGATATTTACCCAGTAGAGAAGCAACGGGCAATGCACCCGGCACGTCTAGTAAATCAAAAAGATGAAACGCCGATACCATTTAAGCGTCAGTACAATCAGCCCGGTATCCTCTATCCAGTGTCTAACCATGCGTTGAGTGTTACTGATAAAGATTTTTCCTCTGTTGCCTATGCTTTTCTGGATTCCTTACCACGCATTGGTTCAGGAAATCCCAAGGGAATTGCGATCGCTGAAAATGGGGAGAAAATTATTCGGGCTAATGGTGAAGAAATTAATTTTGATGTTTCTATGCCATTATTAGTCTTAGATCGCTATCTTTCTCCCAGAGGCAAACGTCCAATTATCTCCCCTTCAGAAACTCATCCCGGAGAGGCAATCTATAAATTTATTCAACTAGCCAGAACTCCAGAAGATAACACCGATCGCATCCAAGCAACTTACTTCGATCGCTGGATTGGAAATGCAGCATTAGAGAAATTACAAGAATACGCCGCGAACTTCGTTGAAACTGTTTTACAGGCGTGATCTATGTACTGCATAAAACTCACCATCACACCTACGGCAGCAATGACATTTCGCATTCTGCCAGGGTCAATTCTCAATATTGCCACCTATCCTTTTGTCCCGCCGACAACTCTATCAGGTTTCTTGCGAAGGTTAGGAATGCTCAGTGTCGGGTTAGAAATTCCTGAAACTCGAATCAACAAAGATGACCCGCCGTTTTATGCTTTACCCCGTCATTATGTAGCGCTAGGAGCTTATCCTAGCTTAAACAGTTGGCGAGGTGTGCATAAAACCTACCGCAAAGGAATGCGAGAATTTAATCACGATGTATTTTCCCGATTGTATGTGGAAAAAGACAAAGCTAACTTTCAACTCCACACTTGGGAATATTTAATTGTTGAAGAACTAACGGGTTATGTCGTCAGCGAATCTTTACAAGGTTTAGAACATTTCCAAGACGTAGAAACCTACGGCTGCAAACTGGGTAAAGAAGGCTTTGCAGTTGTCACAGAAGTTTTTACACCCATTGAGTTAAAGCGCGAAACAGTTACAGCTTATCCATCAACAATTGTCCCGATGGAAGCAATGTTACAGAGTTCTCAGTTTGTTGGAGGTTGCGATATTTACAACTTGTACCGTTACAACTGGTCTGCTGGTTCTGAAATTGATTCAGAAACAGATGGATTTTTAGACCAAAATCGCACTCTTGTAGATGGATTTATTCCTTTTGTTGCCGCTTACTACCCGCAAGCTTTTAACTCTCCACCTACTCTTGATTGCTACACCGACGGAGAAATTTATATCCCCGTTTCCCTTATCAACCTGCTAAGAGATTAAGTTTATGGCTAAGTCAGAACGTCAGCCTCCCTATAATTTTGGTCGTGTCTTTTTTCCTAGTGAACCCAATCCCAATCCGGCTATTCCCAATGAAATCCGTTTTCAGCCTCTGGGCAATCATGTTAGCAATGTAGGAAAACTGGTAAAAAAATGGCAACCTAGTGATTTTCCTGACCCTTACGAATCCTCATTCAAGCGAGTAATAAAAGCAGCCAACCTTCACGATATTGGTAAACCCCAGAAATTCGCTCTCCAAGTTGAGACTGACTCCGAACAAAAGTTTAAAAAATACATCTACTCATTTAGAGGGCATCGATTTCTAGCCGAATGCAAGGATAATCTCTGGGTGGAAAAACTTGCTCAAGGACATCACGATTTTTCAGTAAAAGATATTAGCCGTGATGCTTATGTGTTAAATAAATATCCAGAGCACCAGAGCATTCTTGCTAAAGATCCCTTAGCTTATGCACGAGAACTTTACATTTTAGAAATGTGCGATCAAATTGAAGCTGAGTTAGCTTGTCGGGTAATTGGAGATGACGAGCAAGCCGAGTCGCGCACTTTCATGGATTATACCATTGCTAAGGATGATTCCGAGCAAAATGTTTATCGAGTTGACCCTTGGATTTTTTCGCCAGACCAAATTGAATTAACTTTTGACTATTGGCAGAAGTGTTGAACGCTTATTGATAGGATTCTGAAAATAGACATACGAATCCTATAAAATGCTGATTTCAGCAATTG